>JACZTG010000003.1 GCA_022573815.1 Candidatus Neomarinimicrobiota bacterium | reverse complement strand
ATCAGCCAACCAAGCTCCCACGACGACGTAGCCGCCGGAGATGGAGACTGAAGCCCCAAAATGATCTTCTGCCGCTCCATCGGAAGGAAGCAGTTTCGCTTCCTGCGCCCAGCTCGTGCCGGTGCGTTTGAAGACATAAGCCGAACCTGATTCAGGTCCATTATCATCATTGCTCGAAGCTCCCACGACGGCGTAGTCGCCGGATATGGAGACTAAAAATCCAAAATGATCATCTGCCGCTCCATCGGAAGGAAGCAGTTTCGCTTCCTGCGCCCAGCTCGTGCCGGCGCGTTTGAACACGTAAGCCGAACCTGACTTACTTCCCTTATCATCATCACTCCAAGCTCCCACGACGGCTACGCTGTCGCCGGAGATGGAGACTGAACCTCCAAACTGATCATCTGGTGCACCATCGGAAGCCGTTATTTTAGCTTCTTCTACCCAACTTGTGCCTGATCGCTTAAACACGTAAGCCGAACCTGAAGAAAGACCATTATCATCATCAAAAGGAGCTCCCAAGACGGCATAATCGCCGGAGATGGAGACTGAACCTCCAAAATTGTCACGTTCTGCCCCATCGGCAGCCGTTATTTTGAATTCACTGATTTGCGCGTAAGCCGGCTGGGAAATAGACAGCGAAGCCGCCGCACAAATCGTTAAGGTTAGTAGTAGTGTCTTTTTAAGCATTTTATACTCCCATTGTTAGATTTTGTGCCCGCCTGACCTATGTCGGGCAGGCGAGTCAGGATTTATCCTGACCGCGTTAAGTGCTGGTTAGGGTCTTGCCCTGACAGCACGACACGTTCTTCCGGCGTCAGGACCTCGAAGAGATTCCTTTGGAACAAGTCCTGACTGCCACATATGGGTTAGTAGTAGTGTCTTATAAAACATAGTGTCCTCCTATAAATGAGGTTTCAGCGGGGAACTTCTTGCAGAGCCAGAGGACTTCTCTGAATTGCAGCCGAATTAATAAGTGACAGACTGTTTTCTTCATACAGTCCTCCGAGGTTAGCCTATTTCATCACACCGGCTATTCATGTTTATGAATGTAGACTACAACTTAGGTATTATTTAAAATATAACAATAATTCATCAGATAGCAAGTAATTCTATTAGAGAAAGGACGACATTCATCGACTGCCAGCCCTAATATCCAGGCCACTGGGAGTTAGCATTTCGCTTGCATTCCCATGGACAATGAGTTATTCTTGGATACGTATTTAATCAAACTAACGGGAGTGAAACTATGATACATAACCACCCATTTCTTTCTTTACTCGTTCTGACGCTTGCCATGCCAATTCTGGTAAGTTGTACCACGGCACCACCCCCAGATACTACCGCTGAGGACCGTCAAGCTATCAAAGCTATCAATAAGCAGGGCACCAATGCTTTCAACCAGGGTGATGCAGCATCTATGGCCGCACTTTACACAGAAGAGGCAAAACGTCTTCCACCAAACAGCCAAATGATTGTCGGGAGGGAGAGTATACAAGCTTATTTTCAAGTTATCTTCGACGCTGGTGTAGGTGATTTACAACTCACAATGATAGATCTTCATGTGAATGGAGATATGGCACACGAGGTCGGCAAGTATTCGCTCACCATACAACCCGAAGAGGGTGAGGCTATCAATGATAGTGGCAAATTCGTGTGGATATGGAAACGTGGAAACGGTACCTGGAAGCTTGACGTGGACATCTGGAACAGTAGCTTGCCGCTTCCGATGCCCGAAGAAGAATAACTGCAGAGAAGATTACAGGCTGTTTTCAGCCTAATCAGCTCAAAGGCAAAAACTCTAAACGCCTAATTTCTAATGGCTTAGGTGCTCGCTTGGAATTGCCCCCGGACAATGTTCTGGCTCGCTAAGATTGGAGAGTGCCCTAGAATAAAGAAACAGGTGAGAACGCTAACTGAGTATCACTCTCTTTTCTACGTGCTATCCGATGTTTAGGGGGCCACAGGAAAATCCATTAGACTGGCTCTCCTGTACCTCAAAGAATTGAAAACATTAACAAAAGGATTAACGATTGAATGAACCAGCCGATCAGGCAGACCCCAACAGCGCGGAGTGTGCTCTGGTAGTCAAGAGCTTGCCTTACCGCGATAACCATTGCCACCAACATCCAAATTGCGGCGAATAGAAAAACAACCCCTGTCAACCCCGGGATAATAGCAAATACTCGGATCAACCCAGGGGAACTAGAAAAGCCGATTGTTCGCAACAACTCACCGTGGTCTGCTTTGGTCTGTGGCTCGGGAAGGACTCTTGTGCCAATAAAGTAAGTTAGATAGGCCCAGACATACCATCCGATGAGGGCTACAACAGTCCCCGTCAAGATCCCGCCAAACCCTCCTCTTTCAATGCTTCCCAATCCCGCTGCGATACTGGAAAGAACAACAACCCCCATGGCTTGGCGCATTGCACCCTTATCCGCCTCGACTTCTTCATACAGGTTGACATCCAGCATTGCAGCACGAATAATACGGTTCTTGAAATTTGTCATTGCACCTTCTTGAACTAATTAACTAATCTAACCAGCTGTAACTCTATGATCCGTTTTCTAAGTTAGTAACTTGATATTTGGAAGATACTCTAAGTCACTGCCATCAGTCAATAGGAATATCATGGTCGATACTTAGTTGGGAAACATCGCCCTAGGAGACTGTATCTGCAACTGCCAGCCCTTTTAATACTTCTCGCGCTTCAGTTTTTCCACCCCACAAGTTGATCAATTAAGGGTCGTTTTCTGATCGTCTGCTTATCGGACATTTTAATAAGGTTGAACCTCTTCAAAAACCGGCTGAAGGTCCTAAGTGAATATGCATTCTGATACGCCCTCTTTCCAGTTTGATATTCTGTTTCCTTGAAATCATTTAATGCTTTGGGAAAAGCATTAAGAAATTTATCTGAATAAAAATCGGTGGACCTAGATTTGCTTCCATACATTTGAACGAGGAAAATCGAAAATCCAAACCCAGCTTGTATTATCCATGATTCCGGGTAACCGTCCTGGTAAGCCCAATTGTACTTTTGCGTATACAGGACGAACAGGTCACAGAACAAGCTAACCGAAATGGGATCCGTAAGCGTTTTCTCTCCTTTTTGTGTAAGTGACAACCGGCTATATCGCTTTTTTGTCAGTCCAAGGTTTCTCGTGAGGAGCTTGATGATGAATATGTACGGCGAATCTGCTTCCCTGTTAATCGGATGCCCTTTCAATGCTATCAAGTCCTCATCCTTTATACCGGAGTCATACAGATCCACACAGAACTTTTTCGGTAGGTTCCCTTTTTGTGTGAGTTTCAGTGGTTGACGTTCTTCGAGCATTCGTGTGAACATCATGATATCAGAGAATATCTTTATTTGATCAAGTTGACTGGCGTTTAAATCTTTATTTAATCTCTGTGGAGATTGTGCTTCATCAAAAGGGGTATATATCAAGCCGTGCATTTCATGAGGTGAAAATCTTTCAAATCCACCAGGTGGAGGAAAGTTTTGTTTTAAAAATGAGTTTATTTCAGACATGGGTAAAAAAGATACTTATGTACGACTATTTAGTCTACACTAATATATGACTACTTAAAAAAGAGCCGACCATAGGCCGTCGGGTGTCAGATCAATTTTAAACTGAAAAATCGTTGCCATATAATTGCCAAAACACAGACTAATGAGAACAAATAGAGACCAAATGGTAAACAATAGGTGAAAACGGGAATCGCTATAATTGACTACCTAAAATCTCGTGAAATGCCCTATAGGTAATGCTTATAGGGCCTAGCGGGAATGTCTGAGAATCGAACTCAGCGGACGAATTTCTTCGTCCCAGCGGGTTTGAAGTCCGCGGCGCCCACCAGGGTCACAACCACTCCCAAATATTATTTGATTTTACTCTTGTCGACTATGCCGTAGTTCACACCGAATTTCGCTTTTAATGTACGCGCGGCATCTAACGCTTCATCGTAACTGAAATATTTACCGACCCATACAAGATGCAGAGTATTCCCGGCGACTTTCTTATTTCCGAGTTTCACATCGTATCCTCTTCCGCGGAATACTTCTCTCTGTTTTTTGGCATTATCTTTTGAACCAAAAGCCCCGATTTGGATAGTGAACAGAGTTTTCTTTCTGTCTTTTTTCGATTTTTTCTCAGTTGTGCTACTAACTACCGGCGGAAATTCCACATCAACAGCTAAATCTCCCCATCTCTTTTCAAATATCTTTAGATACATCCGCGCCGTATCGCTTTTCCCTGTCACGAGCATTGACTGCATAAGAAGATTTATTGCTCTCCTGACATGTTCCGAATCGGGGTATTGACGCGGAATCAGCAACAGTGTCCGCTCCGCGCTGACATAAAGCCCGCGCGCGTATTGATATTCGCCTATCTGCATTAGCGCATCATCGGCATAATCGCTTTTAGGATGTTTCTCGAGCAGCATTTCAAAATATTCCAAAGACTTATCACCGTTTTTCTCTAATAAGCCCTGATAATAAAGAGTAGAAGCATCATCAGGATTTGCCTTCAGTATGGAAGGAAGTAATTTTCGAGCCTCATCAAAGTCACCGTCTCGCACAAGCTCGGCGATATTCGATTGGCTGAAAACATTGGGAACCGCTATGAATGTGAAAACCAACAAAAGGAGGATGTTCGTCCTCCACTTTATATTAATCAAGAAAAGTTTTCTCATTCAGGCAATCCGGACAAATCCAGAGTGGTTTATCGCTGTGGAATCCGCATATGCGGCAGTCGAATTTTCTCGGTCGTCTCGTTAAACTTATTAAAGATTTCAAATTCTCTTTTACTTCCTTGCTGACTTCGTTTCCTAACAGCATCTGAATAAGGTATGCTCTTGTCCTGAGGGACGTTTTATCTGATTCAACCGCTTTCCGCAGGATGTTTATTCCTTCTTTAGTGTCGCCTCTTCGCTCGTATAGGTCCGATAGAGCCGCCATCGCGCTCACGTTCCCGCTGTCCAGGTCTAATATTTCTTCGTAAATCTTTTGACTTTCTTCGAAATTTCCGAGATCATACAGCACTTCTTCAAGTTTATCAAAAACTAAATAGGCGTGTTTCGGGTCTGTTTGAACGAACTTACGCCACGCTTCCACCGCTTCTTTTTCGCGTTTCTCTTTCAGATAAGATACTCCTATAAAATAGTGAGCAGCCGCGCATTCGCTACTTGTTTTCAGAGCCTTCTTAAATCTGATTCTCGCTTCGCGTTCCTCTCCTTTTTCCCTCTGTTCTAACCCCTGCTGCACCTGATAGAGCGCCAATGTTTCCGTGTCTTTCTGCTTCTTTTGTTTTTGAAGCCTTTTCGCCGCATCTACAGCGCCATCCCAATCCCCCTTTCTTTTATAAATCTCGAGAAGTTCTTTTCTCGCCCACTGACTATTCTTATCCAGTTCCAATATATTTTCAACCTGAATAATTGCGTTATCCCAATCTTTCATCATTCGATAATCAAGCAACAGACTTTTCCACATACTCAATTTCTGATAATTCGAAAGCTCTTTTCTTATAGTCAACGATTGATGAACACGCAGCGCTTGGGGATACTTACCGTATTCCCGGTATATATCTCCCAATTTAAGGTATGCGTCGAGATTATCCGTATCCACTTTGACGACTTCGCGAAGATTATTCATAGCTTTTATCTTATCGCCGTCAATCAGAGCGCTCAGAGCCTCTGTATAGGGCGAAAAATAGCTTTTCTTCAGACTTTTTCGTCTCCCTACCCATATCCAAAGGAATAGCAGTATGACACCTACTATTACGGGAATCAGAATCTGAAAAATGTAGCTTGATTCAGGCACTATTCGGCTTTGTCATCGTCGGGAGAATCCTCGGAATCCTCATCTTCCTCTTCGTATGTAATTCCATCCTCTAAATCTCCTTCTATCCCGACGTTTCTAAGGTCATTCAGTTCTGAACGAAGTTTTTTAAGCTCTTTGCTGATTTTTCTGACTTCGCTCTTCGCATGGAGATATTGGAATACCGGAATCAGAAAACCCATCATAATACCGAATGCGAATGTCCCGAATAAGACGTTAACAAGGTAAATATTATAATAAGAATATTGGAATATCTCCAATTCTTCTATGACCTGGTCAGCATTCTGCGTCATAAACCACATAATCAACAGAACTATAATAACTATAAAAAAAAGTGCTATTAAACGCATTCCACCTCCATCTAATCTCTCAGGCTACAGGTTCTCCAAATAGAGTAATCCCCGCGGCGTCTGTTATTAAAGCATCAAGGAAATCACCGGGCTTTTTACCGTTTTTCGGTAATACAACCAACCGGTTTGAGTCTGTTCTACCGATATAATGAACCTTTGATTTCTTACTTTCTTTTTCAATTAACACTTCAAGAGTCTTCCCGACTAATTCTTTATTTCGCCGAAGTGTATTAGTTTTTTGTACCTCGATAAGCCGGGTAAGCCGCCGACCTTTCAGTTCTTCAGGAACATCGTCCCCTATTTTTTTATAGGCGGCAGTAAACGGTCTTTCAGAATATTTGAATGTGAAAGCGCTGTCGAAACCGATTCGTTCCACCACATCAAGCGTATCAAGAAAGTCCCGGTCAGTCTCTCCGCAAAACCCGACAATTATATCCGTCGTTATAGAAATTCCGGGTATCCGCGCTCTGAACTTTTCAGCAAGTTCAATAAATTCCTCTCTTGTATAATTTCGATTCATCCTCTCAAGCACGGAATTTGATCCTGATTGAAGCGGGAGATGGATGTGGTTACAAATATTTTCATGTTCAGCCATTACTTCAATCAATTCATCGGTAGCGTCTTGCGGATGTGGAGAAGTAAATCGTATCCTTTTAACGCCTTCAACTGCTGAAACCCGCCTTAAAAGTTCAGGGAAATTTACGATTCCATCGTTATAAGAATTGACGTTTTGACCTAAAAGTGTCACTTCTTCAAAACCTTCTGCTGAAGCTGCTCTGACTTCGTTCACCACAGATTCTGCTGATTTGCTCCGCTCCCTCCCCCGCGTAAACGGTACGATACAAAATGTGCACATCTTGTCACACCCGCGCATAATCGCTATCATAGTGTTTATTCCCTCGCTGCGAAGGGGATAGATATAATCGTACGTTTCATACTTAGAGAGCTCTGTATGCACTTCTTTTATTTCCCAAGGCTTTTCTGATTCCAACAAAGCAGGCAGTTTACCATATGAATCAGGACCGAGTACAAAATTCACAAACGGTTTCTCTTCGAGAATGCTGTCTTTAAGGTTCTGCGCCATGCAACCTATTATGGCGATGACCAACGAATGATTTCTATTCTTCAATCCTTTGAAGTAATCAAGTCTGTTCATTACCCGGGTTTCGGCGCCTTCCCTAACCGAGCAGGTATTTATAAAGATAATATCCGCTGAATCCGGTGACTGAGCAGGCGTGTAATCGCTGTCATCGAGTATGCGGGCTACCAATTCCGAATCGTACACATTCATCTGGCATCCATAAGTCTCTATATAATATTGTTGCTTCAAAGCGTCATTTCAATGTGTTTTAATTATATAAGTTATATACGTATATTCCGATTCGCAAGCAAAATGCCATCTTCCGTCAAACCGCAAAAAAAAACCGCTCAAAAGCGGTTTATCAGAGAAGAAATGTTATTGAAAATATTAAAGACGGCTCAAATCTCTTTCTGAAAGATAAAAATATTTTTGTGCGGGATCTTTTCTCACGCCATTTTTTATCACCTCATAGTGAAGATGCGGCGCCTGGGATCTTCCTGTGGATCCGACTTCGCCTATTTTCTGACCTCTATAAACTTTTTGATGCTTGCGTACGAGAATTTTTGAAAGATGAGCATATCTTGTTTGATAGCCATAACCATGGTCTACCTTTATGGTCATTCCATACGAGGGGCTGTCAGTTCTCGAATCTGATACGACTCCGTCTGCTGTGGCGAAAACCGGCTCGCCCATATTTGTCACGATATCAATTCCGGCATGATCGCGCGCCTTGCCTGTGAACGGGTCAGTTCTTTCACCGAATCCGCTGGTAATGTAACCCCTGAGAAGCGGACGTATAGTAGGAACATGTTGCAACATATCTTTTCGGGCTTTAAATGAATTGTAAACCTCGTCGAGACTTTCCAATTCGAGATTCAGCGCACGCTCAATAGCGTCCAGATCAAAGTTTAATTCCGCAATAGTAGCGTCCGATGCGGGTAGGAGATAACTCAAGCTTGAAATTTCATGATTTAAGACACCACCAACACCCACTTCCCGAATATCTTCATCTATCAGCGGTAAATCGGCATAGGTTCTAATCGCCTGATCTTTCCTTTCAACCGTCACCAACTGGTCTATAAGCAATGATATTCTCATGTTGATATCATTTATTTTTGTCACTAATTGTTTATTCTGATTGCGAAGAGTGGAAAGTCTTTTCCCATAAAAAACTTCCGTGAGATAATCCGCTGTAAAATAGACCATCATAATAATTGAAAAAATGACCAATGCCCCCGCAAGAAGCAGCCTGATTTTAGACGTATTTATCTCGCGAATTTCTGCATTTTCGTCACTAATTACTACTACCTGATAATGATTATCTCTCATCAAGCTCCTATTTCACACCTGTGTTACTAATTTAACGGGTTGTCCTATTTAATGAAGTGATGTCCATCACTTCAAACTAACATCAAGTCCGCACAAAATAGAGTCAAGAGAAATATATAGTCAAGAATATTCTATAAAAAATAAAATAAAATTTTTAGCCTATAGTCTGATATTTTAGCCAAGATAGGTTCGTAAATTTTTACTTCTGGAGGCGTGTCTCAATTTTCGAATTGATTTTTCCTTTATTTGACGTACTCTTTCACGGGTAAGATTAAATTTTTCACCTATCTCTTCAAGCGTCATAGACCGTTCACTAACCAGACCAAAATACAATCTAATCACTTCCGCTTCTCTTGCGGACAAAGAACCCAATACGCTTTCGACTTCCATTTTCAGCGATTCTACCATTAAAGGTGAATCAGGCGCTACATAATCTCCCGTGTCAGGAAGTACATCCAACAGCGAGTTATCGTCTCCTCCTGCAAATGGAGCGTCAACGGATAAGTGTCGTGAAGACATTTGAATTGTGTCCGAAACATCTTCGCTTGACATCTCTAAAACGTCAGCTACTTCATCAAGGCTTGGTTCGCGCTCATATTTTTGTTCCAGTTCCGAAAGAGTTTTATTCACTTTATTCATAACGCCTACCCTGTTCAATGGTAGTCTCACCACTCTCGATTGTTCAGCCAAAGCCTGTAAAATCGATTGTCTGATCCACCATACAGCGTAAGAAATGAATTTAAACCCCCTCGTCTCATCAAACCGTTTCGCGGCTTTTATTAGCCCGAGATTCCCTTCGTTTATCAGGTCCCCAAGAGAAAGTCCCTGATTTTGATAACGTTTTGCAATGCTGACGACAAATCGCAAATTTGCGCGTGTCATTTGATCAAGGGCATCTTCACTGCCCTTACGTACTTGCTTAGCAAGATTTATTTCTTCGGTGGGGGTTAAGAGTGCCTCAGTGCTGATTTCGTCAAAATACCTGTCTAAAGTATAGCTCTCTTCCAAATTTGCCTCTCAACACATTATTCAATTTAAACCGGCTTTATTTTAATACGCAACCGAGCAATGTAAGTTCCAAGTTTATTCGGCTTTAGACCTTTGAATTAACAAAAACCCTTCTTTCTAAAGAAGGGTTTAAATGTTTAGGAATGATTTATAAGTAGAATATGATTTGCTGAAACAGTTTTAATCTTTTTTTATCGACTCAAGGTCTATATCATCTTCCGATCCAAGATCTTTCACCGATTGTATCTTTTCTTCCCTCGTTTCCTCAAAAGACGCTAATCTTTGTATGATTCTCTTTACTTCGTCATTGCTCTTTATTCTACCTTGATCAAATTTATATATCAGCTCATAAACTTTTCCGCCGAGCTCTACAAAATTTTTCTCGATTTCCCTGTTTAGACTTAATATATCAATTTTCAGTCTGCCGACTTTAGTCAATTCTTCGGCTTTTTCCGCCGCTAAACTGCCCCATTCTTTTAAGTTTTTCTTAACCTCATCGAAAAGATTCCCCATGAGATATATCCTCCGTAATATTGTCTAATAGAATTTAAAAATTAAGAGGCGAAAAGCAATACTCAGTTTGCCTTCCGAAGAATAAATGTACCAATTCCGAAAATTGCGGCTCCTATCAACAGGGCTATCAGCTCATTTATTTCCGACTTTTCCACTATCCCGTGATATAATCCGAATAATACTTGTAAAAGTCCGATAAGCTGGAGCGTTTTACCAATTTTAAATTTCATTGAAAATTTAACTCCTGCTAATCAATTTTCTTTGTCGCCTTCTTCAGGTTTATTCCTCATCCAATCAAGCACTGACCCAAACCGTTCGGGCGCAAGCAGGGCAAGCCCAAGAAGAATTACAAGCAGTCCGGGAAGAATGGGAATAAGTAATCCAAATGCTCCTAATATCACCAATATAATTCCGAGCGAAATCCGGTTCTTGTGAAATTTCAGAATGTCTTCCCATAATGGTCTTTTCATCAGCCACCGCCTTTATAATTCATCAGGTTCAACTCTCATATTTCTCGCCATTTCCTGTAATAAACACCAAAACTTTTTCATCACCGCTAAAATAACCGTTATTCTTGAGTTTCTTCACTGCAATGAGAGCAGCGCCTCCCTCAGGAGCGGGATTCAGTTCCGTATGTTCCTTAATATAACCCACACCCTCATTAATTTGCTCTTCACTCACACTCACCGCAATTCCATCACTTTCTCTAATCGCCTTGAGAATAAGAAAATCACCCACCGCAGAGGGTACGCGTAATCCATACGCTTTTGTTTCTGCATTCACCCACCGATCAGCATATTCCTTTCCTTCTTCAAACGCTTTCACGATTGGCGCGCAGCCTTCGCTTTGTACAGAAACCATCTTCGGTCTAAAGCTATCTATCCATCCCAGCTGTTCCAATTCTTCGAACGCTTTCCACATCCCTATTAATCCTGTTCCCCCGCCTGTGGGATATACAATGACGTCAGGAAGGCTCCAATCCATCTGCTCCGCCAATTCATAACCCATCGTCTTTTTACCTTCAATCCGATAAGGCTCTTTCAAAGTGGATAAATCAAACCAGCTTTCGTCCAATTCCTCTTTCATCGCCTTGCCTGCATCAGCTATCGTTCCCTTTATCATCGTTAGTTGTGCACCGAAATTTTGAGTGGCTTCCGCAAAACTCGAGGGAGTATCCTCAGGAATAAAAACTCTGCATTCCATCCCCGCTTCTTTTGCGTAAGCCGCGGCGGATACTCCGGCGTTTCCCGCAGAAGGGAGTGAAACTTTTGATATACCCAATTCTTTTGCCCGTGTGATAGCCACCGTCATTCCACGATCTTTGAAACTGCCTGTAGGGTTCACTCCCTCATCCTTCAGGTAAAGTTCGCCCATCCCTAAAGCGGTTCCAAGTTCGTCTGCGCGAAATAGAGGTGTAAAACCCTCGCCTAAGGAGACAATATTTGCGCTCTCTTCCAACGGCAGAAAATTCCTGTAACGCCACAAACTATCATCTTCAGAAATAATATCTTCAATATTCCCATTAGGCGCATCCGTCTGCAACGGTACCAGCAGCGGTCCGCCGCAGCTGCATAAATTCAGCGGTTTGTCTATCGGATATTCTCTGCTGCATTTTGAGCAGACAAGATTTTTAAATCGAGGGTTCAACTTTCGATTTCAAGTAGCCTGTCAAGCGCCTCGTTTACCATCTGCGGATTGGCTTTCCCTTTTGACGATTTCATTACCTGCCCCACAAACCAACCTTTCAATTTGGTTTCGCCGTTTTTGTAACGTTCAGATTCGTCCGGGTTGGAATCGATGATACCCTGCACGATTTTATCAATTTCAGAATCATCGCTGACCTGCTCGACTCCGAGTCTTTCTATAAGCGAATCTACTTCCGAACTGTCTGATACCATTTCATCAAAAACTATGCGAGCCGCGCTTATTGAAACAGCCCCTGTCGAGACTTTATCCATCAATTGAACCAATCTCTTGGGAGTAATTGAAAATTCTTCTATTTCGATTTCCTGTTCGTTTAACACTCGATTAACGTGTCCCATCACCCATGAAGCCGCATTTTTCGGATCATTACTTAACTCCGCTAACTCTTCGTAGTAATCCGCCGTTCTTCGGGACGCTGTGAGCGCGCCCGCATGAGTAGCGCTCAAACCGAAATCATTCATAAACCTTTTGTTCCGTTCTTCCGGCAATTCGGGTAATTCATTCCTGATATTTCCTATATAATTTTCTTCAATTGTGAACGGAACAAGATCAGGTTCGGGAAAGTAACGATAATCATCCGATTGCTCCTTAGATCGCATTGGAACAATTTCGCCGGTTTTTTCATTCCATAAATTTGTGGATTGGATTACTTCACCACCTGATTCAACAAGAGCGATTTGTCTTTTTATCTCGGCGTTTAGAGCTTTTTCCACACCCCTAAAAGAGTTCATATTCTTAAGCTCTGTCTTCGTCCCGAACTCCTTTGAGCCTTTTTTCATAATGGATACGTTTGCGTCGCACCTTAAGCTGCCTTCTTCCATATTACAATCGCTTACGTCAAGATAACGTAATATCTGTTTCAACTTTACCAGATATTTATACGCATCTTCCGGGCTTCTGATGTCGGGTTCGGATACTATCTCTATAAGCGGAACACCGCACCTGTTCAAATCCACCTTTGTATCGGATTTGCTCTTATCGTGCAGTGATTTTCCCGCATCTTCTTCTAAATGTATTCGCGTAATACCGATTGTTTTCGCGCCGTCATCAGTTTCAACGCTTATCTTTCCACCTTCGCAAATCGGCTCTTCAAATTGGGATATCTGGTAACCTTTCGGCAGGTCAGGATAGAAATAATTTTTTCTGGCAAAACGAGAATTTGAGGCAATATTACAATTCATTGCCAAGCCGACTTTAATCGCATAGTTTAAGCACTCTTGATTAAATACCGGTAAGACTCCCGGCATTCCAAGACACACGGGACATACCTGACTGTTGGGAGGAGCTCCAAATTTTGTTTTACAACCGCAAAATATTTTTGTCTCTGTGGAAAGCTGGGCGTGTACTTCAAGCCCAATAACCGTTTCCCAATTGCCGTTATCGGTCATTTTAAAATTTTACCTGCTCAACTTCAATAATGTCTTCTTCATCTGCTAATAATTGTAATATTTCCTCCGTGAGAGGTGAATCCAAATTCACAAGAGACAGCGCAACTCCGCTTTTTTCACTTCGCCCGAGATTGAACTCGGCGATATTTTGATTTTCTCTGCCGAGTATGGTACCAATCTTACCTATTACTCCCGGTTTATCTTCGCTCTTGATAAAGAGCATGATTCCTTCCGGCTTAACTTCCATATGATATTCGTTCACTTGAACTATTCTTTTATGTTCCCCCGCGAATACAGTACCACTTACAACAAAATTTCCACCCGGACCGCTTACCTTACTCTTGATCAAATTTCTGTAATTCATACCGTCATGCACGTAGCTTTCAGTTACTTTGATTCCTCTTTGTTTCGCGATATAATGGGCGTTAACGTTGTTGATAGGGTCTGTTGATGATGAAGATATGAAACCCATCAACACACTCATCGCTATCGGCGTAACTTCCTTAATATCTCCATTACACGTGATTTTCATTTTGCTGATTTCGCCGCCTGTCAGCTGCGATTGCAGGACGCCTATCTTCCACGCAAGATCGATGAATGGCTCAAGCATAGGACTTATTTCGCCGGCGAACGGAACGTTTAACGCGTTCTCAGCCTTATTATGCAGCAAGAATTCTCCCACCTGGCGACACGCTCCCATTGAGACCCCAACTTTCGCTTCTTCAGTCGAAGCGCCGAGATGCGGCGTTAAGATGACATTATCAGCCTTCAGCAATGGGCTCCCTTCGGGCGGTTCGTTCTCAAATACATCTAAACCTGCTCCCTTGATTTTTCCGGATTTCAGAGCATGGGAAAGCGCATCCTCATCTATTAAGCCACCTCGCGCGCAGTTAATTATCATAATACCCTCTTTCATCAACGCTATGGTCTCGGCATTGATTATATTTCTGGTATCATCATTTAACGGCAAATGCAGCGAGAGATAATCTACCTCTTTTAAAAGATCATTCAGTTTAGAGGCTACTGCTCCGCTGGCTGAAATTATTTCATCCGAGACATAAGGGTCATAAATCTGAATTTCCATTTCAAACGCCTTAGCGCGCAGAGCTACTTCTTTACCTACTTTGCCAAATCCTACAAGACCTAATTTTTTATTTTTCAATTCCCGACCAACAAGAGAGGAACGTTCCCATCTGCCTTCCTTGAGACTTCGGTCAGCGTATGCCACATTCCTTGAAAGCGCTAACATCAAAGCCATTGTAAGTTCTGCGGCTGCGTTTGAATTAACGCCCGGAACGTTCATCACAACGATACCTTTTTTAGTGGCGGCATCGATATCAATGTTATCCACTCCAACACCGGCTCTGCAAATTACCTTAAGTTTTTCCGCTGCTTCGATAACATCCGCTGTTATCCGGGTACCGCTCCTTATGATGTGCGCATCGGCATCTTTTATCGCTTCTATTAATTCTGCCGGAGAAAGGTCTGTTTTCATTTCAACTTCAATATCCTTCAAGTCGTTCAGCAATTTGATTCCTTCTTCGGAAACCGGATCTGTTATCAGCACTTTGAAAGCCATTATTCTATCCTAATACCTCATCCAATGTATTTAACAGCCTTTCCACATCTTCGGGCATTACGTCTCCCATATGAGCAATACGGAATGTTTCTCCTTTCAGCTTACCGTAGCCGTTTGCCATTGTGTATCCTTTTTCCCGCATGGATTCTATCAGCCACGCGATATCTTTCTTCTCATTGTTCCTGATACAGGTAACTGTCGGAGAAAGATAATTCTCTTCACCAAAAAGATCAAAATTTGCCTTTGCCCATTCCGTCACCAAATCAGCCATCTTCCGATGCCTATTGTATCGATTCTCCAATCCTTCTTCAAAAATATCGTCTATCTGTTTAGATAGGGCATACATATGAGGAATCGAAGGAGTAGATAATGTTTGAGAACGTTGATGATATTTTTCAAATACTTCAAAATCAAAATAGTGACCTTTATTTTCAGCGTTTTTCGAACGTTCCAAAGCCCTGTCAGAAACTGCCGCCACAGCAAATCCCGGAGGAAGCGCCCATGCTTTTTGCACGCTTGCCAGACAGACATCCAATCCCCAATCATCCACTCGTATTTCCGTGCCGGCCATTGAGGAAACAGCATCGACCAGCAAAGCCACATCATCAAATTTTTTCACGACTTCAGCGATTTCTTCAAGAGGATTCAGAACACCGGTGGACGTTTCATTATGCGTAAGACATACGGTATCGTATTTGCCGGTTGAGAGAGCTTCTGCCACCAATTCCGGTTTGATGGCTTCTCCCCATTCAACTTCTACGGCATCAGCTTCCTTCCCGCAGCTGATACATATATCGTACCAAAGTTTACCGAACGCCCCGCAAATTAAATTTAGGGAACGTTTACGGATTACATTCCGAACCGCAGCTTCCATAAGTCCCGTTGCCGTGGAGGAAGATAGATAAATCCTTCCGTCTGTATTGAGAATTTTGGCAATTCCCGATGTTATCGTTTTATATAAATCAGATGCCTCCTTTGAGCGGTGCCCGATAGTTGGACCTGTCATTGCTTCTTTGATTTCATCGCGGACATACACAGGGCCGGGGAGAAAAAATTTCGCTTCGGTCATCAGGACTTCCTCACAACGCTATCAGAATACAAATTGATTCCCCGCTCCACCAATTCTTTGTGGACACCTTTTTTGTACGACTCTAATTCGTCGTCGTCCAACAGTATTTTCAGCAGTGGAGCGAAACTGTTACATTCCACATATATATCGGACGACTCCATTACCTTTTCCCTTCTTACCGCTCCCCCGTAACCGATAAACAATTCTAACGCCTCTGCCGCCTCCATATCATTGCTGCCGTCGCCAATAAGAGCCGATTTTCCGAATTCTTCTGATATTTTCTCCGAAATGTGAAGCTTGCCGTGTTTCGCTACTAAAGGAGAAGATTTATCAAATCCTGTGTATTCACCTTGCTGATTGAAATACACTTCAACAGAGTAAACATTCTTATAGTCAATGTTGAGATACCTTGCGAGATAATTTACGGCAGGCTGAAGTCCGCCTGTGACAATAAAGATATTTCTGCCTGCATCCTGAAGCAGCTCGATTACTTCCTTCACATCTCTCGATAGATTTGCTATATACAAATCTCCCAAATCCTGCACCTGTTCAAGCGTGGGTTGCACAAGGTCGAGCCGTTCCTCAAAGATATCAACCGTAAGGGAAGAATGATCCATTGACCTTCTCGTGATGGCAGAAACTTCATCCCAAACATTGTTCATATCCGCAAGAAGATCGATTCCTTCCACATGCGTGATAGTGCTGTCGCAATCAAATATTACGTTCTTTATCATGGGAGAATAATTACCATTTTAACAAACGTAAATCTATCTTCATCCCTTTGAAAATGCAATGATAATAAATATTTTGTAATTGGTAATGGTGGAATTAAAACGCCGGAACCCCATTCGGAGCTCCGGCGTTTTGGAACTACTTAAGCTATCAGTTTTTGGGTCTTATGTTATATGGCATACCCCATACTTTCATATTCACGGGTCCATCAAGATCGAATACTGTTCCCCAATCAAGGGCATCCACAAAACCGTGTCTCATTCTACCCCGGGAGGATCTCGATAAAAATGAATTGCTGTACGTATTATCGTCAGCGACTTCATCAACTCCTATTCCATCATCGCGGAGGCGCCTTCTTCCCTTATCGAATCTACTGCGTGCGCTGTGATGCAGCAAAACCAATTCATTATTATACACGCTGCTGTTAGTGAGTGAAAGAAATACATTTACTGTGTCACCCGGCTCAAATTCAGGCAGGTCAGTCCATGAGTAGAACGTATTGAGCGGATCCGTGATGATCAGAGAGTCTCCGCTTAGTGAAATCATCGCGAATTTTTGGAATTCAAATGTGCTGTTGACAGTTCCCCCGACAACAGGAGTAATTCCGGTAATTCTCCAATTTAATCTCCGGATTTCACCATCACCGACTCTCCGTAATTTAATTTTCCTCGTCATATCCATTTCAAAAGGCTTGGCAATCGTATCAATTGATGAGGAATCAGTCAACCGGTAAACTATAATGAAATCGCCCGTTATTGTTCCTACAGACGTCACAATAGCGATTGAATCACCAATGACCTCCACGCTTCTTTCAAAGCTTTTACTGTCGATTCGTCTTCCAATTCGTATAGGTTGAATGGTATCTCCGGCTGTTTTCTGTAAACTTCCATCGGTTGAAGAGCTGATATTCACCGCTTCTCCGTCATTCAGACCATCGTACTGCTCTAAACTGTCTGTAGCTGCGATTATGGCAAGTATTGCCTCTTCGGCTGTGTCGAAATCAAAGTTCGAGTTCAATAACTCATCATCCGAACAGGCCGAAAGGGAAAACAGTATCCCTGTAATCAAAGCCAATTTTAGCGCTTGTTTCATTAATCTTTCCATCTCGTTTTCCTTGTTTTGTTTATCCTATTTCGTATTCATCAACATCGTAAAGTCGGAGGATTTCGCTGAATGTGTCAGCATTCCCACGGAAATGTACCCTGCTCCCGCATCTGCGTACGCACGGACATTTTCGAGGGTTATACCTCCTGATACTTCAATAGTCCACGATTTTGGTAGATCATCCCTGATTTCTTTCACTTCATCGGGACTCATATTATCAAGAAGTATCCTATCAACACCCCTGACCATTGCTTCTTTCACATCTTCCTTACTTCTCGCCTCTACAATTATTTTAATAAAATCTCTCTCTTTGCCTACTGACCTAATTACATTATTAACCGCTTTTCTGAGTCCTCCTGCCCACACCGCATGATTTTCTTTCACAAGAATTTGATCGTAAAGTCCCATTCTGTGGTTACTGCCGCCGCCCGCTCTGACAGCGTATTTTTCGATATTCCTTAATGTGGGTGTAGTCTTGCGAGTATCCAAAATAACAGAATCAGTTCCTTCAACTTTCGAAACGAAGTTAGCTGTTAGTGATGCTATTCCGCTGAGCCGTCCGAGGAAATTCAGAGCCACCCGTTCTGCTTTGAGCATAGAGCTTCCGTTACCTTTGATTTTCATTATTGTAGCATTTTGATTAAAATGCTCGCCGTCCTCGAGAAGCGTTTCTATTTGGAGAGTATCATCCACTTCAGTAAAAGACATTTTCGCAATCTCAACTCCGGCAAGCGTTCCTTCCTCCCTCGCTATTATGGAAGTTTGGGCGAATTGTTCCTCTCTGAGCACCAGCTCGGTGGTGAGATCGCCATCTCCAATGTCTTCCTTTAACGCCCTTTCCACGAGTTTTCCTATGTCTTCTTTTAGTTTGAAGTCAAGTTTCATTTAGTCTGTTATTTCCGTTTATGCTTCATCTTCATATGACCTCTGTCATGCATATTGCCCATAAAACTTTTTCCGTGCATACTCTTTTTAAATGATTGCCATTGTTCATCGGTGAGCGATTTTTTAATTTTGAAATGGCTGCTAATGTGAAGTTTTCTCATTCTGCTCTTTTGATCGGCTATCTTATCGATTTGATTGTTAATCTCTTTTTCCGACGCGTCATCCATCATCATTTTTCGCAGCTCGAGTTCGTTGATTTCAATCTTTGATTTAATTTCAATCTGATTTTTCTCTAACTCAAAATGAACATTTTTTATCTTTTTCAATTGTTCCTCACTAAGACCTAATTCTTCCAAGTGCGGATATGGAGGCATTGACATCATCGTTTTCATTTTATCAATGTGGTCTCCATGTTGGTTTTGTGATAAACCCGGCGTAGTTAGCAGCACCGTGACTGTTATCAGAGCGAGTGCAATGGTGGATATTTTAGTTTTCATCTTTATTCTCCTTATCTTCGTCTCATTTTGCCTTTGTTCATTCGATTTCGCTGGACATCCCGCATCATATCCACCATTCGCTCTCTAAATCTGTGTCTGAATATTATTAATCTCGCTTGTTGGTCGGTGGATAAAATCCCATCCATATCCCGAATGAATCTTGCGTGTTTCTGAATGATATCAGTTTGGATTTCCGTTAGATCATTAATCGTTTTATCAAGCTCTTTCGCATCTATTTCACCCTTTTTAACGTCCTCATGAAGATTGCGAAATATCTTTTGTCTCTGCTGTTCAAGCTCTTCTATCTTTTTATCTTCATTACGCAGCTTTGGGAAAAACTTCTCAGCCTGTTGCTCGGTAAGATCAAGTTCTTCCGTCATCTTCCATATGCGAAGCATTTCAATTTGCTGACGCCTCGGCGGTTTTCTCATCCTATCGAATTGACTCCCGGGAGGCTGTGCGAACAACGAAATCGGCACAATTAGTAATATGCTGAACAGTATCAGTTTCTTCATCTGAGTTCCTTTAAAGTATCTGTTGGTTGTTAAATTTTTCATAAAATTCTTCCCATTCTTCATCGCCGAGGAAATCAATAGAGTTATAATCTTCCGAATCGTAATCAAATAAATTTCTATACTCCCCTATCTCATCGTCAATTATTTCGGAAAGAAAATCCCAATCTTCCGAGTTGAATGTCTCGCTGATTGCCGCAATGGTAATAATTTCCGTATGAAGAGCTCCGGAATAATAAATATTTTCAATCTGATTATTTTCTTCGTGAGCTCTGTTCTGAATATTTAATAAAAGCAAAGTTGAAACGGCGGCGACAATAACTACGCTGACTGCTCCAGCCCATCGGGGAGAAAAGAAAAAATTAAATCCTGAGAATATACTATTTCTTTCTTCTAATTTTGTCCTGATTTGCGGAACAAGTGATGCGAAATATGTATCGGAGGGCATATCAAAAGGAACCGTTCCATAAATATTCAGCACTTCTTTAAGTGATTCTATATTCAGAGCGCACTCTTCACACCCTTCAAGATGAATACGCAATTCGTTCAACTCTTTTCCTTCGAGCTCACCTAAAACGAACTCGGTTATCTTTGAATCAAAATGAGAATGCGTCATAATTATTTCTTCTCTGAGGCTAATTTTTTCAGTTTATTGAGCGCTTGATGAAAATTCGCTCGTGATGCGCTCTCGCTTGTGCCCATTATCAAGGCTATCTCATTAAAAGATTTATCCTCGTACATCCTTAGCACGAATACCGCTCTCTGTTTATTCGGCAATTCCGCCAACGCACTTTCCACGAAAATTCTTCTCTCTTTTTCTATTATATTTTCTTCCGGTAATGGATTATCCGCTGCGATAGAATCGACATATTCCTCTATGGAAGTTGTAGAAAAGAGTTTTTTACGCCTTGATTTGCTATAAACAAGATTTAACGCAATTCTTGTCAGCCAGGTGCCAATTTCAGCGTCCCCTCTAAAACTCTTGAAATTTCTGTATGCCCTCAAAAATGTCTCCTGTACTATATCGTCTGCTGTTTCATGAGTTCCAACCATACCTCTTACCGTGCCGTAAATCCGTGGTCCGTATTCCAAGACTAATTCATTGAAACCCTTATCTGGATTTAAGTCTTCCCCTTTTGATATATCATCATCCATCCGGTTTTGTCTGTCTACTTAATTAGACGCACGAATTATCATTTCGTTTAAGCGCCTTTGCAATAATTTCCGTAATAACCACAATTATCACACGATTTCGGATTTTTCAGTATATCTCCCGTACCCAATTTCGTAAACATATCTCTTAGCTGATTCTCAACCTGCGCTATCGAATCATCATTCACTCTAAGCTCCTGCTCCACGCCAAGTCGCGTAAAAAAGATAGACGTCCTCAGCGGGTAATCGTTGGTAATATCTTTTATCGCTTTCGCATAAAGCAGCAGCTGAGGCTTGTAATGTTCTAATTTCTTATTTAATTGATCTTTATCCACAACGTCTGTTTTATAATCTAATAGATTCCATCGTTCATTGAATTCATACATTAAGTCAATTGTGCCCTCGATAATTACGCCATCAAATTCGATGAAAAAGTTCTCCTCTCTTTTGATACTTTCCTCAGGCAGAGATTGAAGTTGTCGGAAGATCTCGGTTTTTCTGAATCGTTCAACTATTCTTTTCAATTCGTCCGCATATTCTTCTTCCAATTTTCCTTTAATCTCATCCTTCCGTAACATTTTATCAATAAGCGAATCGAATTCTTCTTCCTGAAATTTCAATTGAGACAAAAATTTGTGAGCTAAATCCCCGAATTTTTTACCCGATGCGGGTTCACTTTTGCCGGATTTGCTTTCCGTTTTATCAGGCTCCTCAATACCAAATATCTCCGACAACTCATATTTTTTGGGACATTCAATATATTTCATAAATACTGTAGGTGTAATCCGAACAGGATAATGTTTAGCTTTGATAGGCTCGATATATTTCGTGGATTTTAAGATTTCCGGAGAAAGTTTAACCGGTTTTTTCTTTAAATCAGCAGCTTTCACTTCTTTCAGTTCCTTAACGATAGGAATTGTCAGACCGTTAAATTGGACGGCGTCAGTTTCGTCATCAGAATCGAGTCCGATGCCTTCCATTATCTCTTTCAACCACGAGCCTTTTCTGGGCGAGGTGAGAGTCTCTTTTTTCTTTTCTCTCGCTCCGGCAAAGAAGAGATAGTCTTCCGCACGGGTCATAGATACGTATAGCAACCTTCTTGTTTCAGAAATATCTTTTATCTTATCCAATTTCTTTAATGACCATCCGATTATATCAATTTCAACTCTGTTTCCGTGTATCAGACGATATCCGAAACCTATACTTCCATCATAATAAAACAATCTGCTTTTATTCGTGACTGTTGAGTTCAGATCGGGAAGATAAACGACCGGAAATTGCAATCCTTTCGCGCTGTGAACTGTCATAATAGCCACCACGTCATCACCTTCAGCATTAGAAAACGCCTCTCCCTCGCTTATCTCCAGGTTCTGTATTCTGTTTAATTTCTCCATCAGGTCGCCGAAAGTTTTGACTCCGCCTTCCTCTAACCTGAATACAATTTCCTGAAGCTTATATACATTCAACGCCTTTTGCTCGCCATCTTTAGAGCTCAACAAAAATGGGATATAATTTATTTCATCAATAATTTTTTGGATAAATTTTGATAGATTGAGACGATCCTTTGCTTCTCTTAAATCGCTGATAATTTTCTTTGCTCTTACAAACTTTTCTTTCTCTACTTCTGAGAATAGTTCGCCGTTTCCATCGTTGAAAGCAGTTGTAAAACTGCCGGTAACACCCATAATAAACAACGTGTTATCCGATAAACCAACAATAGGCGACCTTAACAAGGAGGCTAAAGAATAATCATCTCTCCTGAACTCTATAACCCGCATTAAATTCAGCAAATCGACTATTTCATACTTATCATAAAAACCTTTTCGAGTGTTAAAATAATATGGGATGCCGAAGTCGTTAAACTTATCCAAAATCGTCTGAACCTGAGTAACTTTTCTCAGAAGGATGCCTATATCACGATATTCAATAAATTTTTCTTCATCGCCTTCTGTTTCTGTTTTCTTCCTGCCGACAATTGAGAGAATATGAGATGCCAGAATATCCGCTTCTTTTTCTCTGATTGTCGCTTCATCATCATCTTCCAATACGGGCATTAGCAGCTGAATTTTCTGCTCTTCGCCGTTCGATTTTCGGTGAGATTCCATTTTGCCGAGTTTGTTTTCATATCCGCCCTCATTATCTGATAGCAGGGAACGAAAAAATGAGTTCTGAAATTCAATCAGCTCCGGCTGACTACGATAATTTGTCGAAAGGTAATCAGGTTTATCCAGCCCCACTTCTTTCATCATCTTCCTGAAATTTGATACTTCCGCACCACGAAACTTGTAAATTGACTGATTTTCATCCCCAACTAAAAAGAGAACGGGTCTGTTTTTTCCTTTTGAGACGAGAATTCTGATAATTTCCATCTGAATATCGTCGGTGTCCTGAAATTCATCAACAAGAATCTGTTTATACTGTGAGTTGTACTGTTCGGCAATGTTTTTTTGTTCGGAGAGCAGCTGCATCGCCTTAAATAGCAAACCGTTATAATCCAACGCTCCCATTGATTCCATTACTCCATCAAATTCCTTGTGCAGTCTTCCAACCAGCTTCAGCGTTCCGGACAGAAGTTTCTCTATCGATTCGGAGTGCATCAGCTGAAATTCAGCTTTCCCTACTCCGAGGAAATCATCTATCTTTTCTCTGATAGTTTTTAACGATTCCTTTACTATATCTTTCTCTCCTTTCTTCCACAGGGCGGATTTTCCATACCTTAGAGAGATAGAATCTCTAATCGAAGATAATAATTCAAATTTTCTGCCGAGTCCCGCTTCTTCGCTGAGCGATTCGAATTGATTGAGAACAATTTGTCTAATAATCGCAAGTCTGTCCGAATCGTCGGTCGGTTTACAGTTAGAAAGATTCTCCGAAGCATTTATCCATTCTGGCTGTTGGCTCAAACTGTTGTATTCGTTTTCGAATATTCTATCTGTCGTATCGTTATAGAGGCCATCAGTTACAAGCTCGGCGCTTGTTTCAAGGGCTTTGTTTAGCCGATATCTATCATTTAGAGCCATATGCGCTAATTCGTATAAACCGTTTAATTTGATTGAATGAATAAGAAACAATTCATCCTCGTCATCAGTGCGCAGAAAGTTCGAAATCAGACGGCTTATTATCTCGTTATTCATAATCTTTGATTCGCTCGAATCGAGTACCCGGAAGTTCGGCTCCAAACCGGCTTCGATAGCGTTCTCTTTCAGTATCGATTGGCAAAAACTGTGAATTGTTGATATCGGCGCTGAATCAATTTTCCGTAAAGCCTTCTCCGCTATTATTTTTTTCTCTCCTTTACCTGATTGAAAAACTTCCTGAAGCCGTTCTCGTACACGCGATTTCAGCTCCGAAGCTGCTTTTTTGGTGAATGTTATAGCGAGAATTTCATCAATCTCTGCGAGTCCGTCTAAAACGATTCTGATATACCGCTCAACCAATACTCTTGTCTTACCTGAACCCGCGCCTGCCGAAATAGCCATCGTTTTTTCAGGATGATCTACCGCCGTTTTCTGCTGTTTATCTAATTTCATGGGAATTTTTAATATAAACGTTGAAAGGCACGGTTGCAATTAACTATGAAGTTCCTATCTCGCTGATTTAGGTAGAAACTTAACAGCCCAAAAAACTATCTTCTTATAATCAGAATTGGTTATTACCGAATGAATGACTTATATCAAATTAATAATTCCTCTTTATATCAGTGGCTTGTATTTCTTGTTCTTCTTGCGCTCCTCTCTCAGAAAGCTAAATTTCTCAGCCGCAGTGGGCTTATCGCCGCTTTCAGTGTAGGATCGATAATAATTGCAACAGGTGAAAAATGGCTATTCCCATTGATTCTCTTTTTCGTTCTTTCAAGCATACTTACCCGCATAAGCGCATTCTACAAAAAGACAGAGAAGTCAGAACGCTCTCCGCGCACGGCAAGACAAGTTTTAGCCAATGGCGCCGTGGCTGCGTTATCCGCCGCCGGATATATGTTATTTCCAATTCCGGCGTTGATGATACTATTTCTCGGCAGTCTTGCGGCTGCAACTTCGGATACCTGGAGCACCGAGATAGGAGCGTTTTCAGGAGCTCAGCCACGGATGTTGACGAATTTTAAGAAAGTACGAAAAGGAACATCCGGCGGAATTACTTTTATAGGCAGTGTGGGGGGAATCGTTGGTTCGGCTGCGCTTGCAGTCAGCGGGTTAATTATTTTTGACGGTGAATCCTTGACGCATTATCTTGATTCAGGAATCAGACCCGTTTTTATCGGCGGCATCACGGGAAATTTATTCGACAGTTTTTTGGGAGCAACCCTTCAATCGAAAAACCGCTGTGTCGTTTGCGATAGTGTAACCGAAGAAAATTTGCACTGTGGACAACCTACTCTTCATTCAACGGGTATGCGGTTGTTAAATAATGACAGCGTTAATTTTCTTTGCTCTCTCGCCGGCGGTTTGTCTGCCGTTATATTTTGGCTGCTGTCCGGGTAAGAGGAATATTAAGTTCCGATCAATCTTTGGATGTTTCCGCGAATCGGCACAGATTGGACCATTCACACGGTGTTTTACAATCTTTCGGTTCCACAAGGAATTTCCCTGAACGGATATTCCTCACATACTCTCCCACAAAATTCTTTGTCACCTGGAAAATATCATCCCAATCTTTATCGTCAGCTTTATTAAATGCGAATGTTTTACGAAGTTCTTTTAAACCGTAATAATATCCGGAATGAGGCTCTGAATTTTTATCGCTTAGAATTGTTTGTTTAACCGCCTCAATATAAAGAGGAAGCTGGAGATTTATTCCGCCAAGAATGCTTTCTATATTCGGGACACTGCTTCCGGATTTATAATCCAATACGGAATATTCGCTGAAGTCCTCATTAGCATCAATCCTGTCTATTCTTCCTTTTAACCGAACGCTGAAGTCCTCATATTCCAAAATGAAAGGAGTTTCAACTGAATAAGGAGACTCGTTTTTTCGGGCTTTCAATCCGAAAGCCGTTTCAACCGCTATTGGGGAAATGCCGTCATCTCTCTTTTTTTGATCCTCTTCTACGAATCGATTTAGAACTTCCTTCGCTTCACCGGCGCTAAGCTCCCATAATATGGGCGCGATACCGTGCATTTTATATTTATCGTATTTCATTACTGATTGAAGGGAGATTGACATCAACTTTTTGTTCCCTTCCAAGCTATTATCAGACTTTCCGTCAATAACCGCAGAATAATATCGCTTCAGGACATCATGGTAGAACGAACCCTTATCAAGCGGTGTTACCTCTTCTCTGAATTCTTCCTCAATTTGAAGATTCCATACTTTCTCTATCAGGTATAGAAAGGGGCACTTCCCGTATCGCTCAATTTCAGTCGCCGACCAATCCTTTTTATCATCGTTTAGTTCAGAAAGTAATTTCAATGCCGTCTTATCATCCATAATTCCGGAATAGGACGGAACTTTTTCCATTTGCCGTTGTCTCGCAGCTACCATCGAAATCAGACGACTCAGACTTTCTTCCTTGACACCGGCTGAAATTAAAACATCGCTGTCAATGAAACCGGCAGAAGCAACTGCTCTCATTAACTCCTCGGCTGAAGCCGGAGGATATGCCGAATCAAACATCTTTTTAACCGATCCCGATTGAACAGGGACGGCAACTTGGCCTCTGATCTTCCTATAAACGACTTCCGTTGCATCCAGAAAACTCGATCGCAAAACATCTCTACCTTCCGCATCGATAGAAGAATAGCATAAAAATATTTGCTCGTCTGCTCTTGCGAGTGAAATATAATAAAGAAGTTTTTCTTCGTCGTGTATGTTTTCCGCATCCTTGCTCAACGAACTTGAAAACTTTTTGTCCAGGAGATTTCTTATTCGATTGCTCAGAAGTCCCGTGGAATGTCCCCTCACAGGGAATACGCCCTCAGATAAATCACATATGAAAACTGTGTGGAAACTCATCCATCTGGCGTCCATAACTTTCATCACTTCCACTCCACCGGGAAGATTTTCTCTGTCTCTTATTTTTTCATCATCCAATGCCATAAATAACATATTCCGAAAATCTGAATATTTCGTTTTTCTTTCCGGTAAATATTCCTTCAATGCATCAAGCATTTTCATACTCTTCTCGAATGCATAGCGATTGGTCAGTTCCGAATTATCTGTCATCTGTTTCAGTACACTTTCTATTCCCATAAAATCGATTACTTTTCCGGCGTACTCGATGTACAGATCGCCTTCGTTTAGTCCGCTTGGAGGGGTGAAAACGTCAAACAGCTCGCGTATGACGGATATGGCAGTTTCAATTCTCCCTCTGTCAACTTCCGATAGATGGTAATCAGCTTTCGATTTCAATAGATAGGCATCAAGTCGTTTGATACAGCTTCGCTTGTCATCGGTAGCTCCGGCTTCTCTCATTACTTTTAAAATGAAGTGGGTATCAATTTCTTCCGCGCTGAAAATTATCCTTGTATAATTTGAGGTCAACAAGCTTCTTAAATCGCTTCCGATGTTTCGTTCCGGATTAATTGATAATAACTTTTTCAGATAACAGACAGGTTGGTACTCAGATAACGGTAACACCTCATTAACCGTTACCGGAATTCCGAATCTGTTGAATGTCTGCTCAAGCAATTTAGGAAACAGTCTCCCCTGCCTGAAAATTATTCCTACGTCAGACGGAGTTATACTTTCATCGGCGATTAAACGTTTAACTTTTCTGGCGATAGCTTCCGTTAATTTACGAGAGCCGGGTTCTTTTATAATGCTGATAGGGATATTTTCTGCCTTATCGGAAATATTCTCTCCTTCATCAAAAATATTTTCCCGTATCATCGCTATGGGCGATTCGCCCCACTTGCTATATTTCGGTTGCAAACTATTAAATCCCTCAAAAAGACTAATCGCACTTTCTGCGTATTTAAAGACTGTTTTTCTATTGTCATCATAAAGATGGGTTGCGAGTACATCGTCAAATTTCTTAAATAAAAGTTCGAATAGTCTCCTTTGCAGCGGGATATAATCGTAAAACCCGTCCACGATTATTGCTTTATAATCACTGAATATGGTATTATCAGCCGATAGCTGTTCGACCGCTTTGCTTAACCGTAAATCTGTGTCACCGATTTTTCTTTTGTCACACTTACCGAGATATTGTTCATAGAGTGCCCGAATTTCAGATAATTTCTGTTCCTGTTTCCAGCCTATTTTCAAATCCATAAGATCGCTTGGCATTATCATAGATTGGATGAATTCGCCGAATAGCTTGAGTAATTCGGCGGGGAATCCCAGCAGCTTCGAGGCTTCATTAAAATATTTCAGTTCCCCTGCTGATGCTTTCTCCTCAATTATGTCAGAAACCATCTGATGGAGTTGATACTTTTTTGCGTTTTCATATGGGGATTGATTGAATTCTTGTCCTATTTTTTTTGTCAATTCATTTAAAGAAAGAATTGATGAGTTAAACAGACCGCCGCTGTTTTCTGCGATAAGCCTCTTATATTGTGTCACAGAATCATGCATCGGGACGATGAGGAGAAATTTTCTGTTACTTTCAGCGTACTCTTTTATCCGGCTGATAATTTGTTCGGATTTTCCGGTTCTTGCCGGACCGGAGATTAGAACTTTGCTTTGACTATGAGTTTGATTAGGCGCGCTCATTGCTCTGAATATATCCTATAACAACGCTTTGTTCAAATCATAAAAATGCCGCTCATTGCGAGCGGCATTAAAAAGTAGACTTACAGAAGGATTAAGTCTCTTCTAATTCCGAATTATCTTTCTTCTGGAAAAATTCTTTTTGAATTTTTAACTTCTCCAGTGAAGCGGAATTAACTCTGAATATGGCTGTGCTCTTACCTGATAGAATATATGATTCATCGTTTACACTGTTTCCAGCTTGAATGGAATTCACTAATTCCCCATTTTCCGATATACTCAGATAGAAAATCAGTGGGCTGATTCCGTAATTATTCAGGTTTTCCGGTTCATAATTTTCAATTGCGGTTGCTTTGAGCGAGAGCAAATTATCCAAAAATTCATTAACTTTGGATTCATCCACAATGAGATTTTCGGTGGAAATCAAATTCCACAAACTGTCATTTTTGGTCAGATGAATTTTTGTACCGCTATATGTAAGCATAATTTCATCCACTTTATCTTTTTCAAATGTCAGCAACTCTTTCTGAATAAACACGAACGGATCTCTTTCAAGATATTCAGCCAAACTTGAATCAATGAGCATTATAGCCGAACGGGAGGCATCGCGGGCATATCTATATGGTTTTCCATCACGGGTGACAGCATTGCCGATCAGCAGAATTTCCTGTCGCGGCGGGTCCGATGCCCACAGCCTGATTGAAGTTTCTCCATCCTCTAATCCTGTTATAGAATGAGAAGGTAGATCAATATCTATGAATTCTTTTGCTTGCCCATTTGTTAGCCTTGAGAAAAAGGCGTTCATCTTAACAGTTTCAATTGGCAAAGTGGCGGGAACAGCCATGATATAGCTAAGCTTTGCCGCGTCCCAATTTATATCATAATTAAAAGATTTTCTTCTGACGAATATTTTGTGAATTTCGTTACTTTTCAGAGATAAAATATTTTTTTCTCTCAGGTCGTATAATTTCTTATTGCTCTGGGTAAAGAGTTCTTTCGGTACGGTATATATGCCCGAATCATTATGCCGCTTGGCGAATACGAATTCACCGGTGGGACTTTCGTCACCAATGGAGTATCCCGTTTCGAGACTGTCTTTCGATAGAAATTTCAATGAGACCTTTGACGGATCCAGCCCGAAAGTCGTCAGATTCGAACTATCGCTTACTTTTCTTCCTTTATCTGTTTTACTGACAGTCCTAATCAGAGTGTTTATCAGATTTTGATTTGCTTTTACTCTAATAGGGTCACTGATATACCATATATTTTCTGATTTTATTAGAGATACTTTTTCTTCCTGAACTATTATCTCTATTTCGGTAATGCTGTCTGCTTCAATAGTGATGAATTTCTTAT
The DNA here is from genome assembly GCA_022573815.1 of Candidatus Neomarinimicrobiota bacterium. Classification (NCBI taxonomy): domain Bacteria; kingdom Pseudomonadati; phylum Fidelibacterota; species Fidelibacterota bacterium. The sequence continues at coordinate 136,945 of JACZTG010000003.1, read as the reverse complement.
CTAAAAATTCTTCAACCTTTCGTTCTTCTCCCGGTTTATAATCCAGAAAATAAACGGCTGCTACTCCCGCAACTAACAGCACGACTAACAGGATTGTGGATTTGAATTTCATAGGTTATCGCCTGCGTTTAGAGTATATAATCACTCCCAATAAAAGAATGGAAACCGGAAGTGATATGACCAATAGCCAGAATACCACGCTGGTTTGCTTTAGACTCATTTCAATTCGTCTGTCCTGAGGGTCTTTCGGTCGAATAGAAATAAGTTCTTCATCCTCCAATAGCCATGATACCATATTGAGAAACAAATCTTTATTCCCGGAAGCGCGAGCGAGATATGGATTAGAGGCGAACTCCGAATCGCCTACCACGATGAATCGTCCTACATCGAATTCTTCCTTCACGCTTCCCACAATGCCGAGAACAAGCGGACCGGCGTTATCAGTATTTTTGTCAAATCCAACTTCATTTTTTTGAAACGCCTGAAAATCTGTTTCACCCCATGAGCTTAAACTTGTGCTAAATAATTCGACCAAATTATATTCTGCCGGCTTGTTTTCACTGTCTATTTTTAGTGAGCGAGCAGTTGGGAATGCGGTAGTCAGTCGGAAATTCTTAGTAATCCTATGCCGCCCGTAGGTTGCAGCAGTCGGCTCTATAGAAACTCTGGTATTTCTTTTCAGTCCGCCTCCCGATATTATAAAAGATGCGCTTTGCTCAACTACAATGTCATTTTGCACTAACACTCCCAGATCAGCCAGCATATTCTCCAAACCTTCATCATTCACTTGAGGTTCAAGCAGTATGAACAAACTGCCTCCACTCTCAAGAAAGAATTTCAGAGCTTCCACCTCTGTCGGAAGAAGTGTTTTTTTAGGTCCCGCGACGATTACTAACGACGCATCATCAGGAACCGGTAATTGATTGTAGAGGACGAGACTCTCTGTTTGATAATTTATTTTACTAAATTCTCCCGCAACTAATGAATATGAGTCGCGTTCGTCAACTGACAACTCAAAACTTTTCTCACCATGACCTGATAGAATATATATCTTATGTGTTTTTGTGCTGGTGACTTTTATAATAGCGTTTGTAAGACCTTCTTCGCTGGGAGATTGTATCCTTTCCTCTCTACTTCCGGACTGCACAACCAATTCTCCGTATTTCCTTACACCTAAACTTTTCGCCAGCTCAGGATTCTCATCAGGATCAATCACCTCATAATCGAACGAACTTGAATGGTAGGAATACTCTTTTAAAAAATCCTCGATACTGCCCGCCTCCAATTTCTTCTGAAAGGCATATACTTTCACATCTGTATCGAGAGCTTCTAGTAAGTTTACGGTCTGTTCAGCAAGACTGAATTGACCTGAAGAGGTAGTATCGATTCTCCAGCTGTGCCTGAACAATGTAAAATTTATCAGGACAAGAATTCCGAGCACTACAAAACTTACAATAATAGCGTTCAAACCGTATTTAGTGGAGCGTTTTCCCAAAAAGGCAAATGCCATCTGCCTTTTTACCACTAAATTGAAAAGCAGGATTCCCGCACCTACGGAGGTAATTATAACGCTCGAAACAGTCCAAACATTATTTACGATGAATAATAATATCCCTAAAATAACTAATGGAAAAGAAGCGATTAATAGATACTTATTATAGTTTTTCATTCGCTAACCTCTCCATTTTGCTGATTCAACAGCCTGATAAGTAAGAAAGAGGGCAAAAAATCCAAACGAAATATAAAATACAAAGTGGGATGAATCTATGATACCTTTGGCAAAATCCCCAAAATGACCCATTACGGAAAGATACTCTAATACTCCTCCTAATGTTGGACCGACAAAATTAGATGCCCAACCGATGAACCAGAGAATCATCATAGCGCCAAAACAACCCACAGCCGCTATTATCTGATTTTCGGTGAGTGATGATATGAACGTTCCTATGGCGACCGTCAATGCTCCCATCAGAATTAGCCCGATATAGCCTGATACCACAGGCAATAAATCAGGATTCCCGTAGATAAACAATACCGACACATAAGAAACTGTTCCCAAAATCATAATAATGTAGACGCTTAGTCCGGCAAAAAATTTACCCAAAATGATTTCCCAATTGGTCAGAGGAGAAGTGAATAGGAGTTCAATAGTCCCGCTTTTCTTTTCCTCAGAAAACAATTTCATTGTTATCATCGGAAGCATAAATAGAGTTATAACGCTCATATTCAGAAATAACGACCTGATAATCATTTGGTTTATATCCATTGGAGGAACTTTCATATTGAATTGCTGTGCCTGTACCATTACCCTGAAGCTGGTTTGAATGAAATTTTGGAGGAGCAGATAGAAAAATATACCGCTGATGGCAAGAAATAATGCGATTACCACATATGCTATCGGCGATACAAAATAAGACTTAAGCTCCCTCATATAGATATGATATGTATTTTTCATGCCTCTTCCCCCTCATCTGTTGTCAGCTGAAGGAATATTTCCTCAAGGCTTTTCCCTACTATTTTCAATTCAAGAAGTCCCCATCCGTTATTAACAATACATGCTGCTACTGATTTTCTCGCATCAGTTTTTTTGTCAATTTCTATTTTATAAACCAAACTCTTCCCTTCGCCGCTGCTTTCTACACTTTTAATTCCGGACAGATCTTTGAGTGCGCTTGCCACATTCTTTGAAGGTCCCTCAATGGTAACTTCAATATTCTCGTGTCCTTCCAATCCCGCTGTTAGATTCTCCGGAGTATCTTCGGCAACTATCCTTCCTTTATTGATAATAATTACTCTTCCGCAAGTAGCGCTAACCTCGGGAAGTATATGTGTGGAAAGAATAATCGTATGGTCTTCTCCCAACTCTTTTATGAGGTTTCTTACCTCAATTATCTGTTTAGGGTCTAAACCGACTGTGGGCTCGTCCAATACAAGCACTTCCGGGTCATGTATAAGAGCCTGCGCGATACCGATTCTTTGCTTGTAACCTTTTGAGAGGTTGGCGATAAGCCGTTTTCTTACGTCTAACGAGTTGGTTCTTTCTAAGGATTTTTCCAATTTCATTTTCAGGTCCTTTCCACTCAGACCCTTTATCTTACCGACGAAGGTCAAATATGATTCAACCGTCATTTCATGGTAAAGAGGCGGATGTTCCGGGAGGTATCCGACACGCTTCTTTACGCTCATCGCGTTATCAAACACATCAAATCCCGCGACAGATACGGTACCTCCGGTAGCTGACATAAAACATGTCAGTATTCGCATAGTTGTGGTTTTTCCAGCGGCATTCGGGCCGAGAAATCCAACCACTTCGCCTTTATCTATGAAAAACGAAACATCTTTCACCGCCTGGAAACTTCCGTAATTCTTCGTTAAGTTTTTTACATCTATCAAACTTTTTCCTCCTTGACCGGAACTGTCATTGATACATTTCCGGAATTATTTTCAATAGGAACTACTTTTGTTTTCTCAACCAGAGCGACTGTGTTATCCAGCAATTTCCTGCCAACGGATAACTCAGGCTTGAACCGCGCGAATTTTACCAAATCACTTTCCGTCAGTACCGATTTTACAGTGTCGCCGATCGTATCATATAATAGTTCGTTCTCAATTGCGTCAAGCATTTCGGTTGTAGTCATTTCAAGCGCTTTTAAAAAATATCTATTCTCTATATATTCTCTTAGTATTTTTGATAATTCGGTAAAATATGGGCTTAGATTTTCTTTTTCAACAAGATTTTCTTTTTTTAATCTAATTAATGCTTTTAACGCAATTTCGTGTGCGGGCTTGATTACGATAGGTTTTCTAAAAGGTATCATTGGCTTATCATTCCTCTTTCTCCACAGATAATAGGCTGCTGCTAAAATAGCGATAGCAACCATGATTCCAAACAGCAGTTTCCAATGACCGAACGGCTGCGGAATTTCCACAGGTTCTTTTATATCTCTAATATCCTGAGCATCCGCCGTTAAAACACTCTTGACGTAAATCCAGAGACTGTCTGTGTAAGCCGTTTTTCTGTTGGAAGAATCTGATTCATGCCAATATACGACCTTCTGAGATGGAATAACTACAGCGCCTGTATCAAACACAAACGCTTCAAATCTGAGATTCTCAGTCCAAACGCCATCATCGTTCTTCTCTCTGCTGATTATTGGTTCGCCTACTTCAATCGGAAGCAGTGAAATACGCAAATCGGGAAGTTGAAGTTGATATTCTTTGTTATGGATAATTTCGAAGTTCAATTTCAAAACGTCTCCGACCCTAAGCGATTCCGGCTCCGCAAACATTTCAACGCGAACTCCCTGTGCATTTGCAATTGGTGTCGTAGAAGCGATTAAAATTAATAGACAGAATACCCGATGAACTTTCATATTCATCGAAATCTTTTTGCCCTTTGTCTGAAAAACTTATACAACGGTTCTACGTAGGATTCAGATGTATTTATTGTAACAAAATCCATACTTATTTTTCTAAACATCGTTTCCAAATATTCCCGTTGAGCCTGTCTCTCCGCAGCGTATGAAATTCTGGTATTTCTGTCTGAACTATCAATCACAACGTTTTCCCCGGATTCCGCATCGAATAAAGAAATAAGCCCCGCATCAGGCAATTCCTCTTCCAACGGATCAGTGACTTTTATTGCTATGACATCATGTTTTGAGGAAGCCACTCTTAGAGATTTCTCATAACCCTCATCCATAAAATCAGAAAGGACGAATACCACAGAATTCCGTTTTATCACTCTCAAAAGATAATCAAGCGCTGATTTCAAATCTGTGCCGCTGTTCTGAGGTTCGTGATAAACTATCTCTCTTAACACTCTCAGAACGTGCTGTCTTCCCTTTCGCGGTGGAATAAATTTCTCTATCCTGTCAGTGAATATCAGAACTCCGACTTTGTCATTATTTTTCATTGCCGAAAAGGCGAGCAATGCGCATATCTCTATAGCAACCTCGTCTTTCATACGATAATGTGTACCGAAGGTGCCTGAGCGACTCATATCAACAAGAAGCATCACTGTAAGTTCCCGTTCTTCGCTAAATATCTTCACGAAAGGAGCGCCCGTTCGGGCTGTAACATTCCAATCGATATTCCTGATGTCGTCGCCGGGTATATACTCTCTTACCTCGCTGAACTCCATTCCACGACCTTTGAAAACAGTGTGATATTCGCCGCTGAAAATCTCGTTTACCAGACTTTTGGTGCCGATTTCTAATCGGCGAACGTTTTCGAGTACTTCTTTAGGCAGCATATTATTATAGTTTAGATTTGGGCGCTAACAACTGAATTAAAATCAAGGTACTTCAACAGTATCGAATATCTTTTCGAGAAGGTTTTCCGAGGTCATTTCTTCCGCCTCGGCTTCGTATGTCAAAATCACTCTGTGCCGCAATACATCCATTCCGATCGCTCTGATATCTTCCGGCGTTACATAACCTCTCCGCATTATGAACGCGTGCGCCTTGGCAGCCAATCGAAGAAATATCGAGGCTCTCGGAGACGCTCCATAGGATATCAGACCTTTCAACTCACTCAATCCCACAGATTCAGGATCCCGGGTCGCAAAAACCAGATCTACTATATATCGCTCCACTTTTTCGTCCATATAAACTTCATCCACGACTTTTCTTGCCGATAGAATTTCCTTGGTCGTAACCACGGATTTTACTTCGGGTATTTCACCTGTATTGCCCATCCTCTGCATAATTTCTAATTCTTCGGCTCTGTCAGGATAATCTACGACTACTTTCAGCATAAAACGATCTACCTGAGCTTCCGGTAGCGGATATGTGCCTTCTTGTTCTATAGGATTTTGTGTCGCAAATACAAGAAACGGCTGTTCAAGCGGAAAAGTCTCCGTTCCAATGGTAACCTGTTTCTCCTGCATCGCCTCTAACAATGCGCTTTGTACTTTTGCGGGGGACCTGTTAATTTCGTCAGCGAGGATAAAGTTAGCGAATATCGGTCCTTTACGGGTTGTAAATACGCCTTCTTTCTGATTGAATATCAGGGTACCGAGCAAATCTGCCGGCAATAGATCGGGAGTAAACTGGATTCTCTGGAATTTCGCTTTTATGATTTTAGCTAATGTGCTTACCATTAGTGTCTTGGCTAAACCCGGAACACCCTCAATTAAAATATGACCATCAGCTAATAGACCTATCAATAGACGACGGATGAGAGTCTTTTGACCAATTATAACCTTATCGAATTCCGTTATAATTTTTTCAATAAACCGGCTCTCAGTTTCTATCTTGGAGTGCAATTTTTCTAAATCAACTGCCATCCATTTGCTCCACTATATTATTCACAAATTATATTCCCTCAGGCTTCAAAATATTTTTCAGTGCGCTGATCTCATCTAAATCTTTCCCGAGATACTCCAGCTCAAACTTTACAGCCTGAGCAAGTTCATCGTCAGAATATTTTTCCTGAAATTCAAGATACGCAGCCTGAGCTTTATCATAATCTTTTAAATAGTTTGCGTAAATATATCCGATCATAAATTGAGCTTTCGGCGCTAATTTACTCTCTGCGTACTCTAACGTCACACGCCTGTATTCGGTTACAGCATTGTCATAATCCTTTTTGATGTTTGTATAAGCGTCCGCAAGTAAGAATCTTCCTTCGGAAGTATGTGCACCCTTAGGATAATTTCGTAACATTTTTTCAAGTGATTCAATCGATTCATCGTGATTCTCCTGTGTTCGAAACACTTTTGCCTTTGACCAAAGCTCGTTCTCCGTTTCTGTTGATGAGCAGGATGCCGACAAAACCGCCGTTAAGGCTAATAAGCCTACAGTGTGAGCCAACTTCATTTATTATTCCTCCATTATAATTTCAATAAGGTAGTTCTCTGTCTGCCAACAACAAATTCCTTCAAATTATTAAGACGGAATTAACCTGTTTTTGGCGTAAGAAATTTATAACTATTTAATTCAAATACAAGTAAATCGGGATGGTACTATTTATAAAATAATATCTAATTTAAATTAGCTGAAAACCGTTATAGTAAAATAACAGGATTGTTATTAAATCTTTACGACCTCCACCCCCGTGCCGTTGACGCGCACCTCAAGCTTATCTCCTTCTTTCGCCTCACCGTTTAAAAGCAGATTCGCTACCCTGTCAGTCACCTCTGTTTGCAATATTCGCTTTAATGGTCGCGCGCCGAATGCAGGATTATATCCTTTGTTTGCCAATAAATTAAGCGCATCATCTGAAATTTTGAGTTCAATTCCTTTTTCATTCACCCTCTCAAATAATTTATTTATCTGAATCCTTGCAATTTTATTTAAATCCTCGGCGCTCAGTGGATGAAAAACTATTATATCGTCTATCCTGTTCAGAAATTCCGGTCTGAAATTACTTTGTAACAACGACAGTACTTCATTTTTTATATCTTCATAGATCTCAGATTGATTTGATGATGTCATTTTCTCTGATTTTTCTACGATTATGGGCGAACCGAGATTTGATGTCATAATAAATATTGTGTTCTTAAAATTAACTACCCTCCCTTGTCCGTCGGTCATTCTACCGTCGTCAAGCGCTTGCAGGAGAACGTTAAAAATATCAGAGTGAGCTTTCTCAATTTCGTCTAACAGTATTACAGAGTAAGGTTTTCTCCGCACAGCCTCCGTAAGCTGTCCGCCTTCCTCATATCCTACATAGCCCGGAGGCGCACCTATAAAACGCGACACCGAATGTTTCTCCATATATTCGGACATATCAATACGAATCAGAGCGTTATCATCATCAAATAAAAATTCGGCTAAACCTTTTGCCAATTCCGTCTTTCCTACACCGGTTGAACCAATAAAGATAAAAGAACCGAGAGGGCGCGATTCTTCCTGCAATCCGGTTCGTGCGCGCTTGATTGCGTCAGAAACTGCCTTAATAGCCTCAGACTGACCTATAACTCGTTTACCGAGCCTCTCTTCCATCTGAAGCAATTTATCCCTCTCGCCTTCAATCATCCGGCTTACGGGAATGTTTGTCCACTTGGAGACAATCTCAGCTATGTCTTCTTCGTTTATTTCCTCTCTTAAAAGTCGTTTTTCTGTTTGAAGATTTTTAAGGTCATCCTCCAATTTTCCGGCTGTCTTTTTGAGTTCGATTAATGTTCCATGTTTCAGTTCCGCAGCCCTTTCGTAGTCGCCCTCTCTTTCGGCATTACTGAAAGCATCACGGGCAACTTCAGTAGCCTTTTTCACTTCTCTTAATTTTGCTATCGCCTCTTTTTCAGCAGCCCATTGTTCACGAAGAATTTCCGCTTCTTTCGTTAGTTTCTTAAGCTGTTTTTCCAATTCTTTACTTCTGTCCGCCGAATCTTCTTCTTTCAGAAGAGCGAGTTTTTCTATTTCAAACTGCCTGATTTTCCGTTCAAGTTCGTCGAGCTCCGACGGCATACTGTCTATCTCGATTCTCAATTTACTCGCCGCTTCGTCAATAAGGTCTATCGCCTTGTCGGGAAGAAACCTGTCTGATATATATCTGTGCGATAGTTTTACGGCGGCAACTAAAGCCACATCCTTTATCTTTATTCCGTGATGTAATTCGTACCTGTCACGTAATCCCCTTAGAATACTTATAGCATCTTCCACGCTCGGCTCATTCACTATGTTCGGCTGGAATCTTCTTTCGAGAGCGGCATCCGGCTCAATGTACTTCCTGTATTCATCGAGAGTAGTGGCGCCGATAACCTTCAGCTCCCCTCTGGCAAGCGAGGGTTTAAGTATATTACTCGCATCAACCGCTCCTTCCGCCGCGCCTGCCCCAACGACGGTATGCAACTCATCAATGAACAGAATTACTTTACCGTCAGAATCCTCTACTTCTTTAATCACAGCCTTTAGCCTGTCTTCAAATTCACCTCTGAACTTGGCGCCGGCAATGAGAGAACCCATATCAAGAGCAACTATTCGTGTATCTTTAAGTCCCTCGGGCACATCACCGCTGACTATTCTGAATGCTATGCCTTCCACAATCGCCGTTTTCCCCACTCCCGGCTCGCCGATAAGAACAGGATTATTTTTTCTACGGCGCGAAAGTACCTGCATAACTCTTCTAATTTCTTCTTCACGACCGATAACCGGATCGAGTTTTCCTAACTGTGCCAATTCATTCAGATCTCTGCCGTATCTTTTCAGAGCCTGATATTTTTCCTCAGGATTCTGGTCTGTAATCCGCTGGCTGCCTCTGATATCTTTCAGGACATTTAAAATTGCTTCTTTTGTTACTCCGAGATTATTCAACGATTTCCACACCATACATGTTTCTGTAGTAGACATCGCTATAAGCAGATGTTCATTACTGATGTATTCGTCCTTCAGAGAGACCGATTCTTCAAGCGATTTGTTTAAAACCGCATCCAATTCCTGCGATAGCCCCGGAGCTCCGATTCCTCCTCCCGATGTTTTTGGTAGTTTTGAAAGAACTTTCTCTATTGATTTATCGAGATCAGCTGTCGCTATACCGAGTTTACTTATGATGGCGGAAGCCGTGTTTGCTTCATCTGCCAACATTGACTTCAGAAGATGCCCACTCGCTATTTCCGGGCTTTTACTTTCAGAAGCTAATTCCTCGGCTCTTTTTATCGATTCTTGCGCTTTTAATGTGAATTTATCGAATGATATCAAAAAACTGATCCCGGCATTGAGTGGTTAGAAAGCAAACAAAAATCCAAAGTGTAATCTGTCGGGTGAATAATCCGGTGAAAATTCATCTTTAAAGGAGGGATTTATTTTGTAGCCGTAATCAAGCCTTGCCGGGCCCATCGGCGTCATAAACGTAATCCCTCCTCCTACTGAATATCTCATTCTTGCCGGAGTTGCTTTCGCTATTTCATTCCAGAGATTTCCGCCATCTACAAACACCTCGCCTCCAAATCTCCAAAATAAGGGGAAACGGAGTTCAATATTAGCTAAAAGTTTATAAATTGCTTTGACTTCCCCGCCGCTAAATTCTTGTAGCTGAAGCTCTTTATAACCTCTAACCGAGTTACCACCTCCAAGGAAGAACCGGTCAAAGAAAGGGATGGACGGCGTATTACCATATGCGTTAATAAATCCGCCCTTCAACCTTGTAGCCAATGTCCATGATTTATTCAAAAGAAATGGCTGATAGCGACTCCACGATATTTCAGCTCGGAATATGTCGCTGGTGCCGCCCATGAATCCTCCTGCAATTTTTCCCTCCAAAGTCAAAATTGATCCATTGGTCGGCAGAAATACATTTTTTCTCTTGTCGTTAATAATCAACAGATTAATTGATCTTTGAGTGTCTTCATCCCTAATTCCCAAAGAATCGGAAATAAGACTATCGAGGTCGTCAATGACATTTGTTATTGTGATACCTTGCGATATTCGGGCAGAAAATTCTTCACTGAATTTTTTCCACAATGATAAATCAACACCGAACCTTGTCAAAGTTATTGTTTCCGGAATTTTAATTCTTTCTCGCTCTATAAATGCTCTTAAAGTAGTTGGCGCTCTTTGACCGAGTACCCATGGCTCGGTATAGCTCGCCTCAAATCGCGTTTGTCCTGTGGAAAAATCAGTTGCACCAACGGAAGCATTTCCTTTGAATCGTAGAAGTCGTCCGCTGGACCAGAGATTTCTGTTATACCATTCGCCAACAGTGTTCAGATCCGTAACCGGTTCGGAATTACCGGCTATCTTTCTTTGTTTGAATCCGATTTGAGCGCCTAATTGTCGCATCCTTCTTTCTCTGACCGTTACTACCAAGTTAAGGCGTCTGTTAACGGTATCGGTCCGAACCGGAATAATCGTGACATTTGAGAATAGCCCTGTCTCGAAAATTCTTTTTCGGCTTTCTTCAATCCTCTCAATATTGTATTTTTCATTCGGATTAAATGCCAACTCTCTCAAAACAATATTCGTATTTACTTTTTTGGTACCAAGGACGATAACACTGTCAATAAATACGGTCTCGTTTTCTATTATATCGATGACAATTGTTATATTATTATCACCCTTGAGTTCATTCCTGAATTGAGCATATGGTTTACCCCTGGCTTGATATGCAGACCTTATAGTGGCGAGGTCTTTCCTTAAAAGGTAAGGATTCAGCGGCTTACCCAATTTCGATTCAAACATCCTGAGAATCTCAGTATCGGCAATAAGATCATTTCCTCTAACATTTATTTCCGAAATCTTGACCTGCTTTCCTTCAATAATATTTAGATGGATAATAATATCCTTACGATTCAATACTTCAATTGAGTCCGTAATTTCAGCATAAATATATCCGTTACTTTCGTAAAACTTGCGAATAGAAGTCCTGTCAAGTCTCAATATCCTGGCATTGAATTCTGAACCCTTTCTTAGAAATCCCGGAAATCCGGGTGACTTCAAGTTCATCTCCCCTTTTATCTTACCGTCGGAATAATTTTCATTTCCATGGATTTTTATTTCTTTAACGCGAAGCAAACCTTGAGCATTTGCTAAATCAGCAGATATAAAAAATAGAGCAAATAATAGAAGCAAAATCCCGCTAAGCGAGCGGTTATTTGTTGCAAGATTAATAAATTTTTGTTTCAATAGTACCATACTAATATTGAAGCCTAAATTTATAATTGACATGCAATAGCCCGTCGGTGTCTATATCTCCGGCAAGAGAGCTGGCTTTATTTATCTTATATTCCAGACCGAATTGCGGTGAAGATTGAAAACTCGATAACCCTCCCTGGTAAGTAACAAAAAAACTTCTTGATATTCGTCGTCCGACCAATATTTCTGTATCCTGAAGATTACCACCTTCGGTTTGCAAATCAAAAATATCGAATCCTGATAATTGTCCACCAAGTGTTTCAAAGCTTTTTTCCAGATAACTTCGAGCCATTAAGCTAGCGCCACTTTGTAATCCGGTTGGAGTAATTGTTCCCGGCTGCCTGAAATTAATCAGTGCAATAATATCTCCTTCGCTATAATTATTTTCCGATTCAAAGGTATAGGTTGGTTTCTCGAGAGTGCCGCCCATCTCAACACTGATATCCTCACCTCCAATGGTAGTGGTGGCAAGTATATCAAATGTCGGATTAAACTCGTAGGGGTCGAATCCGATATTTGCTCTTTCTATCTCGAAAGTGTCATTGATATAATAAAATTTTCCGCTGAGAGAGGAAAGATTACCTGAAAAATTATACTCCTCTCCGGGTCTTTTAATAATCCAAATATCACCGCTGAATTCTATGTCAGCCTGACTATTTTTCAGATAAAACTGATCAGGCATATCGACATGGATGTTGTAAACGAGGTAAGGAATTGATTCCTCAACGATAATTTCATCAAGTTCTTCCACGAATTCAGTCCTTATGGTGACGATATCGGGAATTAATTCACCGGCGATTTCAATAGTATCTTTTCCGGTAATTGTAATATCCATATCTGTAATCGCTTCAACCTCACCAAGAATACTGAGAACATATAATTGCTCACCTCTTGCTCTGAGATTTAACCTCGGTCTGAAAAATGAACTGAAATCCATATCCCCTTCAATTGAAAATTGTTTCGGATTAGCTATCTCCTCACTTTTTCCGAATATTCCGCCTAATCCTGAAAATAATCCTGACGTCTTATTTAATAGCTTGTCCATCAACCCTTTCTTCTTCTCGCCCTTCATTTCTCCGGAAAGAGAAATAATTCTTCCCATATTCTTTTCAATCAGAAATTCTCCAGCTATGTTGGTCGGTGAATTTTGAGTAAGATTGGTGATCACAGAGCCGTTTTTAATTATAAAATGAGCATCGCGAATCGGAGTCTCAAAAGTACCTGAAAGCGCAAACTCCATTTCGAAATTGCCTGTTATATTATCAATTTCAACGAAATACGGACTTAAAAAATGTAGATCACGACTTTGTCCTGTGGCGTTAATCGTCAACGGCCCTTCGAGCTTTCTTCCTTTTATTTTCCACAAAGCCAGATTTAGGGGAAGTTGTCCATAACCGGAGTATTCTCCGTTTTCAGAATTAGCCCTTAAATCGTTCAAAACTAATTTTAAATTTTTATAACTACCGTCCCCATGCAATTCAGTGAATGTAATTAGATCGTACCATCCGTTTTCCAAGTCCAGATTAAATTCCAATTCAGGTTGAAGGAACGTATTAGACAGCTTTATATTGCCTGTGATGATCCCGCCGATATCTTCTTTAAACGGATTTACATTTTTAAAATTCGAAAGATTTACCTTATTCAACGCTATGTCAAAATTTAATTCTTCTTCACCTGAGAATGGCGACTGATTATTTTTAATCTTGTCATAATCCAAATCGAGAAAGCCTGAAATATTCAGCCAGGAATCATTTTTGTTGCTTAGATTTAATTTGTTGATTCTTAGAATATTATTTTTATAGATAAAATCTGCCGTTACATCATCAAAAGAATTCACACCATAAATTGCTTTGTTGATTGTCAATAGCCCCTTAATGGACGGATAGTTTATCGTATTCGATAGAACAATCGCTCCGCTTGCCTTACCGCCAAATCCTTTCTCGTAATCGACAATATCTGAAATAATTTTTAAATCTATCGTTTTGAGTAATATTGAACTCGCCATAGTGCCGGAGTACTTATCCCATTCAGCGGAAAAATCTATACTGCCGCCCATCAAATTTAATACTACAGGTCCAACATGGAATATGCTTCCTTCTCTTGAGCCGAGAATCGCTTCATCGCTACTGATCTTGTATCCCCTGAATTCACCCGATAGGGAATCAATTTCAAATTGTCCATCTTGATTAATCCATCCGGTAAATTTCATATAATCGTCCGCATTTACTGCATTGAAATTGCTTACAGAGAGAGTTCCATCATTTAAATCCGTGGAAATATCCAATGAACTAATCTTGATTTTCCCTAATTTCCCCTCTTGCAGATGAAAAAATCCGTTTCCACTCAAATCAGTGCTTATATTGTTGAGAACGAATATCCCCTTTGTTGATTTGAAGGTAACATTATTCCGGGAAAGATCGGCAATATCAAAATCTCCTGCCAAATTCAAGTCATCCAATTTACCTGTCAGCGTTAGATTGGCCGACAAATCTCCACTAATACCACTCAGCTTGAACAGATTCGAAAATTCTTCCAAGCTTATGATTGGCGCTTTTATATCGGCATTTATCATTCCGTTAAATCTCAGGTTCCCATTTGCCTCAAATTCCGAATCTGCGAGTCGAACCGTTAATTTCTTCAGATTGATATTCTCTTCTGCGATTGAAAACACACTCGATGATTCTTCAATACGAATATTTTCTATCTTAGAATTATATATATTGAGGTCGCCTTCCATCTCAAGCGTTTCCCTTGTATATCCCGAACCGCGAAACTTAATTTCGCCGTTAATATCACTTTCGATATCGGCGAATTTCAGATCGCCAATATCAAATTCTTTAAAACTTAAAGACCCGCTGAATTCACCTTTCCTTGTGACTTTTCCGTACCCACTGAGACTGGCTTTAGAGATCATTCCGTCAAAACTTACTAACTCCAGCTCCTCACCACTGTATCCGCCTGAAAAGTTGAATTCATCAAAAGTTCTTCCCTCTGTTTCTCCGTAAGCGGAAAAGTTAAAACCAAAATCTGAAAGCGATCCACCGACGTTTCCAACTATAGAAACTTTTCCATCCAGCTCCGCGTCTTGTCCGAGGAAGTCAAATATTTTATCGAATGAATTTATGTCTGCCGCTATGTCGAATCCCATTTGTAGCTTAGGACTTGTAACCATCCAACCGCTCGCTATCACATCGCAGTTCAGTGCGGTAAACTGAATTGAGTCGTACCTCCATCCTTCCTCTGTAAATGCGATTGTTCCCGATAAGCCTTCTAACTCTAAATTCCGCGAAGGATAAGTGACGCCGCCGCTTTTAATTTTCACTTTTATCTCATTATCCTTCATCAGGAACGAGCCGTTGAGATTTAAATCTTCGACAAGATAAGAAAATTGTCCTTCTTCAATTTCCAACACTCCGTTTTCGATTATAAAGGATGAAATACTTATTTTCGGACTGGTTTTCAGAGTTGAATCCGCTTCAATCTTTTGTGCTCCATTCTTTTTCTGCTTAATAGAAATGGATGGATTTATGAGCTTCATCTCTTTCAGCGTGAACTCACCCTTTAGAAGATCTCTGATGCTATATTTTAACCGCAGGGTTTCTGCGAAGATTTCAAAAGTTTTTGAACTGTCGGAATAACTTAGATTCTGAATTTCAAATCCATTTAAAAGGTTACCCGACACTCTTTCAATGTGGAATTGTGATCCACGCTTAAACGCGAATTCCTCATTTAATGTTGATTCAATTTGATTGCGATATAAATTTGGCTGAAATATAAAAAACAGCAATCCTATCAAACCTACAATAAGAACGAGGCTCAGCGATGTAAAAAATAATTTAAGATGCTTTTTCATCTTTTATTTGACACAATCTGTCATATTAATCAAATTACCTATATTCCATTGTTTTCGCAAGTATTAAACCTTTATTCATATGCCTTCATTCTCCAAAAAATAATGGCGAAGGATAGCTCTCCCTCGCCATTTAACTCATTTAATACCAAAAAGTTGCGGAATTATATCAGTTTTTGGGGTCTACCTCCTCAAAATCAGCTTCCTCAACCTCTTCTTCGCTCTGAACTTTATCCGCTTTCTGAGCATCTCCTTCAGATGAAGTAGCGTCTTCTGCCTTATACTGATCGTATAATTTTGCAGATATATCACTCCAAAGCGAGTTTAAGTCATCTGACGCGGACCTGATTTCTTCTAATTCTGTTCCCTCTAAAGCTTTTTTCAATCTGCCTTGTCCGGCTTCTAATTTAGCCTTTGAGTCGTCATCCAGCTTTGATTCCATTTCTTTTATATTTTTTCCTGTCTGATATATTAATTGATCCGCTGAATTTCTTAGATCAATCTCTTCTCGCTTTTCTTTGTCGTCTGTTTCGTGTTCTTTAGCATCATTGACCATATTTTCAATTTCAGCGTCCGAAAGACCGCTTGATGCTTCTATTCGAATACTTTGCTCTTTTCCTGATGCTTTATCTTTTGCAGCGACATGAAGAATTCCATTTGCGTCAATGTCAAACTCGACATCAATCTGGGGAATTCCTCGTGCGGCAGGTGGTATTCCCTCCAAATGAAATCTGCCTATTGTACGATTATTTACCGCCATGTCTCTCTCTCCCTGCAGAACATGAATTTCGACGCTTGTCTGGTTCTCCGCAGCGGTAGAAAAAACCTCTGATTTTTTTGTCGGGATAGTCGTGTTTCTCTCTATCAATCTGGTATAAACTCCACCAAGAGTTTCAATACCAAGGGATAGAGGAGTTACATCCATCAGGAGAACGTCAGTAACGTCACCGGAAAGTATACCACCCTGTATGGCGGCACCTGTCGCTACTACCTCATCCACGTTTACGCTTTTATTAGCCTCTTTTCCAAAGAGCTCCTTCACAATCTCCTGAACCTTCGGAATTCTCGTGGAGCCACCGACTAAAACAATTTCGTCTATATCGGACGCTTTCAGCTTGGCATCCTTTAAAGCGCTGATGCACGGGGCTTTCAAACGTTCCATATCTTCATCTATCAGCTCCTCAAACTTAGCCCGGGACAGATCTATATTGAGATGTTTCGGCCCTGCTGAATCAGCAGTGATAAATGGTAAGTTCAATGTGGTTTTCGGTGAAGTGGATAATTCTATTTTAGATTTTTCTGCAGTTTCCTTAAGCCTTTGAAGCGCCATAGGATCTGCGGATAAATCTATACCTTCTTGTTTTTTGAATTCATCAACCAACCAAAGTATTACCTTCTGGTCAAAATCGTCCCCACCCAAATGGGTGTCACCATTCGTTGCTAAGACTTCGAATGTCCCGATTTCAGGGTCCAGCTGAAGTATTGATACATCGAAAGTTCCGCCGCCAAGGTCAAAAACAGCGATTTTCTGATCCTTTTTATCATCTTTGGACTTATCAAGCCCGTAAGCCAGCGATGCTGCGGTAGGTTCATTTATAATCCGCTTTACGTCTAATCCTGCGATCTTACCAGCATCTTTAGTAGCTTGACGCTGGGCATCGTTAAAGTAAGCGGGAACGGTTATCACAGCTTCAGTAACTTTCTCTCCCAAATAATCTTCAGCGGTTTGTTTCATTTTTTGTAATATCATTGCGCTTATTTCCGGCGGCGAATATTCCTTATCCTCTATCTTAACACGGGCGATTCCTCCTTTTCCTTTCACAACCTTATACGGCACCTGCTTTATTTCCTGGCTTACTTCGCTATAAGATCTACCCATGAATCGCTTAATGGAAAATATTGTATTTGTGGGATTTGTGACAGCTTGCCTTTTCGCAGCTTGACCCACCATCCTCTCACCATCTTTGCCGAATGCAACAATTGATGGAGTCGTGCGTCCACCCTCAGAGTTTGTGATTACTTTCGTATCGTTTCCTTCCATAACAGCCACACAAGAATTTGTTGTTCCTAAATCAATTCCAATAATCTTACCCATTGTTATGCTATCTCCTTACAGTCTTATAAATACTTATAGTTATCTCTTTTGCTAATTATAATTGCAATTAGCGTACCATAATTTTATTAAAAGAGATAACTAATTGATATTCAAGAACATAAGGGCAAGAGAGACTAATGGGGACTCTGCTGTTTAACTGCCATTATGTCAGGAATTTATGACTTTTATTCGCCCCAGAAACGCAGCGCAATAAAATTACTTCCGTTGCGGCGTTTCACTCGCAATAGTATTATTTCGCCTTCTTCTACCTTTGCGATGCCCCGTTTCCAATCTTTTAAGCTGTTAAGCGGCACGCCGTTGAGTGATTCAATAATATCTCCCTTTTGGATATACTTCTCAGCAGCGCTGCTTCTGCGACGCACTTTTAATACGGACACGCCGCCGCCTGAACTTGCGGTAAACGGATTCCAGCTTTCCCGCACTTGTACCCTGTCTTCAAGGAGTAGCCCCAGGGGAGGTTGATTTTTAATTGGCTTAGATTTTTCAGCCAATCGCTTACTTTTAACTTCCCTCGCCTTTAAAGTAACCGGAATCTTTTTAGTTATTCCTCTCCTGACGACAGTTAATATTATTTTATCTTTAGGACCGTATCCAGTGATAACAGCTTGAAGTTCATTTGCCCTGTCCACATTTTTCTCATCTACATATGTTATCACATCCCCGATTTTCAGGTTAGAGCTTTCAGCCGCCCCGCCGGGTACAAAATTGTTTACTATGACTCCCCGCACACTATTCAATCCTAAATATTCGGCTAAATCTTCATCGACATTTCCTATATTGATTCCTATGTATCCTCTTCGCACTTCACCGTATGCAATTAGATCTTTCAAAATACGTTGAGCTAAATTTGAGGGAATTGCAAATCCATATCCTGCATAAACTCCTGTCCTGCTTGCGATTGCGGTATTTACACCAACTACTTCGCCCTCAGAATTAATCAATGGACCGCCACTGTTTCCGGGATTTATAACAGCATCGGTTTGTATAAAGCTTTCCACAGCGTAACCTCTTGATGTAGCGCTCAAATCTCTTCCTACAATATTTATATCCCGTCCTTTTGCGCTTACTATGCCTGCGGTTACGGTCGATTCTAACCCGAGCGGACTACCGAGCGCCAACACCCAATCCCCAATTTCAGTT
This sequence comes from Candidatus Neomarinimicrobiota bacterium, assembly GCA_022573815.1. Lineage (NCBI taxonomy): Bacteria > Pseudomonadati > Fidelibacterota > Fidelibacterota bacterium. Next base: position 118,263 of record JACZTG010000003.1, on the reverse strand, counting down.
TTATCAGAGTTTGCAAACTTTACCGGATGAAGATTACGCGCATCTATTTTCAACAATGCAAGGTCCGTTAAAGAATCAAGTCCAACAACTTTCGCTTCATATACTTTGTGGTTTAATAGAGTGACCTTCAACAGCAGCGCGCCCTCAACAACATGGTGGTTTGTCAAAATATATCCATCTTCGGATACGACAAAACCGGATCCGCCACCCACGCTTGGAATCTCTTCATTCCCATTTTCTCCACTATCATCAAATTCCCTAAACAGATGAAACTGCCCTAAATTGCGCATTTTGACTAATTTAGTCGTCTCAATACTCACTACCGAAGAAAGTGCGCTTTTGGCAATTTTAGAAAAAGAGTAATTAGATCTTGGTTGTGCGCTTATCTCGCTGCTGTTGAATATAATGCTTACCAAAAGTACAGGCAGCAGATAATACAGTACGTTTCGTTTTCCATTCCTTCTTCTTATCATTTTATCTCCTTAAAAAAATCTTTATTTACTTTTTATCGTCTTTGTCTAAGTATCAGTAGCCTTACTAACTGTGCAACAGCAATGGCTGCCGCAGCTACATAAGTCATTGCGGCTGCATTAAGCACCGCTCGTGCGCCGTCTGTATCATCTCGAGTGATGTAACCGCCGTCAGAGAGCTGAGCAAGCGCTCGCCGACTTGCGTTAAATTCCACCGGCAGCGTTACAAACTGAAAAATCAGAGTTGCTGAGAAAAATATTATTCCCGCATCAGTCAATTGCGGAATGGTAAAGAGCATTCCGCCGAAAAACAACCAAATCCATAACTTAGAACCCAAGTTGGCTACAGGGAAAAACGCATGCCGCCATCTTAACGGGGCGTAACCTTTGTTATGCTGAATTGCGTGTCCTACTTCATGAGCGGCTATTCCTATCGAAGCGACAGAAGTGCCGTGATATATTTGATCGGACAGCCTCACGACACGCGCTTTCGGGTCGTAATGGTCGCTTAAATTGCCTTCTGTTTCTTCCACTTCAACATTGGTTATACTATTGCGCTCGAGCAATTTCTTGGCTATTTGGTATCCCGTCAGTCCGGACTTTGAAGCTACCTTACTGTACTTTTTGATTGTGCTTTTTACTTTCCATTGAGCCCAAAGAGCAAATATTATCGCAGGCACAAGAATAAGCATCGTGGAGTCCCAGAAAAAATACGGCATCTATTTCCTCCTATTCTGTTTGATAATTTCACCTTTCAATTTACAATTGGAACGTAAAAACCCGACAACTGATACGCCATCGGGTCTATTTACGCAAAATATGATCTTAAGTTACAGGATCTTTTTTGACCTTGTTATCTTTTTTAGATGATAGCGCTATCTTATCTTTTGTTATTTTTTTCCGTTCAACCTCTGTAAAAGTCAATTTTCCTTTTGAGACGCCAATTTTAACCACACTGCCATCCGCTATATCCCCTGATAATATACGCTCTGCCATCGCATCTTCGACTTCTTTTTCGATTGCTCGTCTCATTGGTCTCGCGCCCATCTCGCGATTAAAACCAACTTCAAGCAAGTGGGATTTTACTGCTCTGGAAACTCGAAGTTCTATGTGCATGTCAGAAAGCCGCTTCTTTATTTCATCAATCATAATATCAACGATTTTCAATACGTCGGGGCGATCAAGTTCTTTGAATACCTCTATTTCATCGATTCTGTTTAGAAATTCAGGATTGAAAATTTGTTTCGCTTCGTCCATAACCTTCTTTTTTATCTCTTCGTTTCGAGACTTAACGGTATCGCCGCCGAAACCGAGACTCTTAGCTCGAAGCATTCTGCCGCCGATATTGGAAGTAAGAATTATTATAGTGTTTCTAAAATCTACTTTTCTTCCGAAACTATCCGTTAGAACTCCATCTTCAAGAATCTGAAGCAAAATGTTAAAGATGTCGTAATGGGCTTTCTCAACCTCATCAAAAAGCACTACCGAATAGGGTCTGCGTCTCACCTTTTCGGTAAGATCTCCGCCTTCTTCGTATCCCACATATCCCGGTGGGGCTCCCATAAGACGGGATACGCTAAATTTTTCCATATATTCAGACATATCAATTCTGATGAACGACTCATCGTCCTCAAATAGATAGTTTGCAAGCACCTTTGCGAGTTCAGTTTTACCAACGCCCGTAGGACCAAGAAAAATGAATGACCCGATTGGTCTATTTGGATTTTTAAGTCCTGCCCTCGCCCGGCGTATAGACTTTGAAAGATGTGAGATTACATAGTCCTGCCCTACGATCTTTTTCTTAAGCTCGCTTTCAATATTAGTCAGCCTGGCTGATTCAGATTCCGCAACTCTATGAACCGGAATACCCGTCATTATTGAGACTACATCCGCCATATCATCTTCTGTTACAAGAACGATGTTACCTTCCTGTTCTTCATTCCATTTATTTCTTTGAATTTCCAACTCATCAATAAGCTTTCTTTCTTTATCCCTGATTTCGGCCGCTTTTTCAAAATTTTGACTTTTTACCACTTCATCTTTAATTTTCTTTAGTGTATCTATCTCGGTTTCGAGATTGATTACTTCTTCAGGTACGTTGAAATTTGACAGATGAACACGTGAGCCGGTTTCATCCATAACGTCTATTGCTTTATCAGGTAAATACTTGTCCGTTATATACCTATCACTGAGCTTTACGGCAGTTTCAAGCGCATCATCGGTGTATTTAACGTGATGATGTTCTTCATATCTTGATTTGAGTCCTTGTAAAATTAAGATTGATTCCTCAACCGTAGGCGGGTTCACCATTATCTTTTGGAACCGTCTGTCGAGCGCGCCGTCTTTTTCGATATATTTTCTGTATTCATCAAGAGTAGTTGCTCCGATACACTGAATCTCCCCTCGCGCCAATGCAGGTTTGAACATATTTGATGCGTCAAGCGAACCTGACGCTGCTCCCGCGCCGACAATTGTATGAAGTTCATCTATAAAGATTATCATGTCACTATTCTTCTCAAGTTCAGTCATAATAGCCTTCATACGTTCCTCGAATTGACCGCGGTATTTTGTGCCTGCTACCATTGATGATAAATCAAGGGTAATAATCTTTTTATCAAAAAGCACTCTCGGCACTTTGCGCTCGATAATCCGTAATGCCAGCCCCTCGGCTATTGCAGTCTTACCTACACCCGGTTCACCGATAAGTACCGGATTGTTTTTCTTTCTTCGTGAAAGAATTTGGGCGACTCTCTCTATCTCTTTCTCTCTGCCTATAACGGGATCAAGATCCCCTTCCACAGCAAGTTTTGTAAGGTCTCTGCCGAAATGATCAAGCGCAGGTGTTTTAGCGTCTTTTTTGGAGCGCAACAGAGATACATCCTCAGAACCTTCCTGAATCCGCTCCAGCTCGCTGTAAATCAGATCGTAATCTACTCCAAGCGTCCCCAGAACTTCGGCGGCAACGCTGTCAACTTCTTCCGCGATGGCAAGAAGAAGATGTTCAGAATCTATAACATCAGACTTAAAGTTTTTTGCCTCGTCATATGTTGATTTGAGTATTTTTTCAGCACGTTTTGTCAACGGCAGATTTCCAAGAGTCATTGTTCCCCCGGAAGTCCTGACGGCATCTTCCAAAGACTGTTTCAGCTCATCAAGCTCAACCCCTAAATTTGAGAGTATTTCAACAGCTAAACCGTCACCCTGCCTAATGATACCAAGAAGAAGATGTTCAGCGCCAATATAATTATGTCCAAGCCTAAGCGCCTCTTCACGGGAAAATTGTATCACCATCTGCACGCGTTTGGAAAAATTATTCTTCAAATTTGAGTCCTCTCATTATCACTCTCAAGCTATCATCTACTTAAATACTGGCTGTTTATACTCATTAAACTAAGCAAAGTTAACAATATTAACAAGGATAATCAAGCGATTAGCTCTGTAGTTTAAGTAAATTTTCATCATTTATATCTATTAATCTCCATTTCAGTGTCCCCCTTATATATATAACGGTATGTTCATAGATTAGTTCAGTCAATAAATTAAAAAAGTGAGTTAGATTACTTAAAGCGGATAAAATTTTAATTTTTAACTATTCCGTCTTCCAAACGAATTATCCTATCTGCTTTTTCCGCCAGTTCTTCATTATGGGTTACAATGATGAATGTCTGTTTTTTCTCATCCCGCATCTTCCATATCAATTCATATAGAGCTTCCGCATTATCCCTGTCGAGGTTACCCGACGGCTCATCTGCGAGAACCAATTCCGGGTCGTTCATAAGCGCACGGGCAACGGCTACTCTTTGCCTCTCACCCCCTGATAACTCCGAAGGTTTATGGGTTTCTCTATTGGAGAGTCCCACATCCGCCAGAAGTAAAGAGGCTTTATCCATTACCGCTTCTTTTGAATTACCTGATAGGAGAGCGGGCAGCATCACGTTTTCTAATGCTGTAAACTCCGGAAGAAGGTGATGGAATTGAAATATAAATCCGATGCTGACGTTTCGAAATCTCGATAATTCAGAATCCGACATACTAAATACATCTTTCTCATTTATAATCAGTTCCCCCGATGTCGGCCTGTCAAGAGTTCCTATAATATTCAAAAGAGTGCTTTTGCCCACTCCTGAAGCTCCGATTATGCTGACAATCTCACCGGAACGAACTTCCAGGGACACTCCCTTTAATACTTCCACCTTACCGCCCGATGAATCGTAAACTTTTCGAATCTCATGGGCTGATAACAGATTATCTGTCTTGGTGTCATTCATACCTGATAGCCTCTATAGGGTCAAGGTTTGATGCTTTTCGAGATGGGTAGATAGTCGCAATGATGCCCATAAGTACGGAAACGAATATCACAGCGCCGATTTCCACTACCGATATATCTACAGGAAGCACAGAAATAAAATACACCTCGGAAGGTAATTTTATAAACCCGAATTCGTTTTGTAAAAATACCATTATTAGGCCTATTAAAGAGCCTCCTATTACTCCTATGCCACCGGAAAACATTCCCGTAAAAACAAATATCTTTCTGATACTTTTATCGTTAGCCCCCATCGCTTTTAATATTCCTATCTCTCTTCGTTTTGTCATTACCATCATAACAAGCGAACTGACAACATTGAATCCCGCCACCAGGATGATGAGGCTTAATACTACAAATGCGCCGAGCTTTTCGAGTTTCATTGCTCCAAGTAAATCTCTGTGCAGATCAAACCAGGTCAATATTTTCATTCCCTCTAAATTACTCTCGATCAGCTTTTCTGAAGCGGGAAATGAATCGCTAAAATCGCTGAAGCTCATTTCTATTCCCGTTACTTTTTTCCCGAATCGCATGAATTTTTGCGCTTCCTCATAATGGACGTAAGAGTAAACGTCATCATAATCAAAGATATTCGCGGAAAAAATACCTGTTACTTCAAATCTTGCCGTCTGAGGTATGCTAAACGGTGAATTCATAGTAAGTGGATTTATCACTGTGACCGTGTCGCCAATTCCAGCAAGCAGTCTTTCCGCAATGTTCCGACCGATTATGATACCTGCCATATTATCGCCTCTTAATGATGCGCTCCCTTCAACAATACTTGAAGCGATATCGGTTACCTCTCTCAGACCTGTATCATTCGTTCCTTTAAGCAGTATCACTCCCTGCTTGAGCTTATTTTTTATCACTGCTTTCCCCATCAGATAAGGGGAGACCGCCTTAGGGGTTACAATTTTTTCGATGTCGTTTATCAATGATTCCCAATCTTCTATACCTTCCCCAATTTCTTTTTCGATTTTAATATGGGAATCTATGGTCAATATTTTTTCTCTGACTTCACGCTCGAATCCGCCAAGCACCGAGAGTGCCGTTATCAACGCCCAAACCCCTACTGCAAATCCCAAAATTGAGATCGCTGCTGTGGCTGAGATCATACCGACGCGTTTTTTTGAGAAAAAATACTTTTTTGCGATAAAAAATTCTCCCGCCATTTTATTCATCCCTCAATGCAACAGCGGGCATCAGTTTAGACGCTTTGAACGCAGGATACAGCGTGGCTGTCATACAGAGGAACAAAGCCGCGGCGCCGGTGATAATGAAATATTTTGGAAGCATTAAGACCGGCAAAGCATCCATAAAATATACATCGGTCGGAAGAGATATTAATTTTTCGGTCTGCTGTAATACCCCTAATCCATAAGCAATAATCATCCCTATCAACGTTCCCGATACACCGATTATTCCCCCTTCAATTAAAAATATTTTCAGTACTATCACGGTCCGAAATCCCATCGCACGCAACACTCCTATCTCATGCGATTTATCAATAACAATCATTACAAGCGTGCTGGTGATATTGAATATTGCTACAATCGCAATAAGTCCGAACACTAAAAGCATCGGCAATCTCTGAGTATCAAGCCACTTGAAAAGATTGCTATGTCTTTGTTTCCACGTCAATGGGAAAAACGGATATCCGCCGAGTTTTTCTTCAATTACCGTTGAAATCAATGCGGCATCTTCAAAGTTATCCACAAAGACTTTTATTCCTGTAACAGAATGACCCATTTTAAACAGCGACTGAGCTGCCGCCAATGGCATATACGCAAATACACCGTCAAATTCCGCCATCCCGGTTTGAAATAATCCCGCAATTTCGAAACGCCTCACAAACGGTATGTTAAATGGACCTGTCAGACCTTCATAGACCATCAACGTTACACTGTCGCCTTTCTCTACTTCCAATTTTGACGCCAATTTCGAGCCCAATATCAAAGGCGAAAGACCGTTTTCCACTATTGAAAACGACTCTAATTGACCTGACGAAAAATGTTCCAATTGGTTTAGAAATGTCCTGTCGTTTTCCTCCACACCTTCAATAATAATCCCATCCAGGTTCGCTTTCGAACGTATGAGCGCTTCACGAAATATGTACGGATAACTTTCTTCTACTCCATCAACACTCTCTATCAAATCTGACACAGCATGATAATTTTCCATCGGACGAAAATGATATTGCCTGATACGAATATGAGAATCGAAACCTATGATCTTTTCCTTTATCTCAGTTTCAAATCCTTCCATTATCGAAAGTGTTAAAATAAGCGACGCAACACCGATAGCAATACCGGCGATACTTAAAACCGAAATAAAAGAAATGAACCCGATTTTTTTGTGCGAAAACAGGTGGCGGCGAGCGATGAAAAATTCAATCGCCAAAGTTATCCTTCCGGTTTTAATAAAGGAAACAGAATAACATCTCTGATAGAGGGAGAATCGGTCATCAGCATCACAAGGCGTTCGATACCGATACCCAATCCCGCATTGGGAGGCATTCCGTATTCCATCGCGCGGATATAGTCTTCGTCCAACTGCTGAGCTTCGGTGTCTCCCTCGGAACGCGCAACTGCCTGCATCTCAAATCGTTCTCGTTGGTCAATAGGGTCGTTAAGCTCTGTGAAGGCGTTTCCGATTTCCATTCCGAAAAGGAATGGTTCAAAACGCTCAACAAGTGTCGGGTCGTCCCTATGCCTTTTTGCAAGAGGAGAAAGCATAAGCGGATAGTCCATTACAAATATGGGACCGTCCAGATTAGGCTCAACTACAGCGCCGAAATATTTATCTAACATTTTGCCTTCAGGGAGAGTCAGATCCACATCTACCCCGGAATTTTTTATGGCTTTAACAACATCCTTCTTCGATGCTCCGTGGAGGTCAACACCGCCATACTCTTTTAATGCGTCGTAGTATGTTATTTCCTTCCAGGGCGGTTTTAAATCTATTGTTACCCCCTGATACGTAATCTCGGTAGTCCCGTTTACCGTTCGGGCTATTTCCGAAACCATCTCCTCAACCAAAGATTTCATATCGCGGTAATCCCAATACGCGATATATAATTCTAACATTGTAAACTCAGGGTTATGCGACCTGTCCATTCCCTCGTTCCTGAAATCGCGGGAAAACTCATAGACCCTTTCAAATCCGCCCACGAGAAGCCTTTTCAGATACAATTCATCTGCAATCCGCAAATACAGTTTGGTATCCAATGCGTTATGATGAGTCACAAACGGCTCAGCCATTGCCCCACCGTAAATGGGCTGCAATACCGGCGTGTCAACTTCCATACATTTTTTTGAATCAAGATAATTCCGCATAGTGCTTACAATCTTTGTCCGTTGCACAAAAGTGTTTCTGACATCTTCATGCACGGCAAGGTCAACATACCGCTGTCTATACCTCTGTTCCTTGTCGGAGAATTCTTGAAATACTTTGGTTTCGCCGTCTTCATCTTTTGATTTAATGACAGGCAATGGTCTTATTGACTTTGACAGAATCTCAAACTTTTTCACCCAAACAGTTTTTTCCTCGGTTTTGGTGATGAATAGATGTCCCTTAATACCGACAAAATCACCTAAGTCCAGGAGTTTATAAATATCAAACAGTTCTTCCCCTACTTCATCCTTTCTGATGTGGAGCTGTATTTTTCCGGTCTGATCCTGCAGATGAGCAAATGATACTTTTCCCATACCGCGTATGGAGGTTATCCGTCCGGCGATGGTGACATCTTCCTGACTCTCTTTTAGTTTATCAAAATCGGTAAACAAACTTTCAATGGAATTGCTTACATCATAACTATACGGATAAGGATTCACACCTTTTTCACGCAAGGCATTAACCTTCTCTATGCGCGTTTCTCGTAATTGTTCAAGTGTTTTATGTTTACTCTTTTCGGCCAATTTATTTTTTCTCTGATTTGCTTAATAAATAAGATTTAATGAATTCGTCCAACTTGCCGTTCATAACAGCTTGCACATTACCAGTTTCAGTCCCCGTTCGATGGTCTTTCACCATATTATAAGGATGAAATACATATGACCTGATCTGGCTGCCGAATCCTATTTCCTGCTTGGTGGACTCCATTTCCTTTTTCTTATTTTCCTGTTCTTCCAGCTGAAGAGTATATAATTTTGCCTTCAGCATTTTCATCGCGGTAGCTTTGTTTTTATGCTGCGAACGCTCGTTCTGACACTGAACCACTAAGCCGGTTGCAAGATGAGTGATTCTGATAGCGGAATCGGTTTTATTTACATGCTGTCCACCCGCGCCGCTGGCTCGATATGTATCTATCCTTAGATCAGCCGCTTCGATCTCTATCTCGATTTCATCATCTACTTCAGGATAGACGAACACCGATGCAAACGATGTGTGTCTTCTGTTTGCGGAATCGAAAGGTGAAAGTCTTACCAGCCGATGAACACCCGCTTCCGCTTTTAGATAACCATACGCATAATCCCCAATAACCTCAAAGGTCACGGTTTTTATACCCGCTTCATCGCCGGGCTGAAAATCCAGAATCGCAGAATCGAATCCCTTGTCTGTTGCCCATCTTTCGTACATCCTCAAAAGCATTGAAGCCCAATCCTGAGATTCAGTTCCTCCCGCGCCGGGATTGATAGAAACGATGGCATTATTCATATCTTCTTTTCCGCCAAGCATCCTGTTAAATTCCAAATTTTCGATGCTCTTGTCAAATTCTTCAAGAGTTTGAGTGATTTCATCACCCAATTCCTCTCCTTCATCTTCTTCCGCTAAATCTAAAAGGGTCTTTGCATCATCGCTTAAACGCGCAGCTTTTTCAAATGATTTAACTGACTTTTCGAGAGTGGTAATTTTTCTCAACACACTCTGCGCTGCTTCGCCATTATTCCAAAAATCTGTTTGCACCGTTTTCTCCCTTAATTCATCAAGCTTTTTACTCTTGGAAGATATTTCAAAGATACACCCTGAGCTCTTCAAGCCTCGTGGTCAGCTCTTTGGATCTTTCTTTTTCAGTATCAAACATATTTATCCCAATTAAAAATAAAGATTTAATTTAAATACTACTTGACTGCTTGTCAACATATGCGTTCCGTATTAATCGATTATTATTAAATTAACTTGGCATTACGCCTGAGAATCTTTACAGCTATAATGGTTGAATTACGCTCATTGGCATTCTTATTTTTAACTAATGAAGATTACTCAAATCAGCCATTATAAACTTCCCGTAAAAAATTATGGCGGCATACAACGTATCATCGAGTGGTTATCCAAAGCCCTTGTACAGTTAGGGCATACGGTTTATCTCGTCTCGCAAAAGGGAACTGATATTCCGGGAACAATATTAATACCTACTCCAAAGAATGTAACTGACTATACTCCATACATTCCCCATGATACGGATGTTGTTCATTACCACAGCACTCCGCTCGTATTCCCCGATAAACCGTTTTTAGTTACCATCCACGGAAATGGCAAACCAGACGAAAAATTTCTTCCAAACACTGTTTTTCTCAGCCGAAATCATGCCGCAAGGCATGATTCGAACCGCTATGTCTATAACGGTATTGACCCCGACGAGTTTATTTATAAAGATAATAAAGATGACTATATTCTGTTTCTATCTAAAGTTTCCCGCAGTATTAAAGGGGTTGATACGGCTGTTGAACTCGCCAAAAAACTCAATTTTAAGCTCATCATAGCCGGGGGTCGACGTTTAAATTTCCGCAAAAATATAAAGTATGTAGGGGAAGTGGACGGCAGGGATAAAGCAATCTTGTTAGCGGGAGCAAAAGCCCTTTTATTTCCAATTCGTTGGAAGGAGCCATTTGGGTTAGTGGTGACAGAGGCTCACATCAGCGGAACACCCGTTATAACCACTAATTGGGGCGCGATGCCTGAACTCGTGCCTGAGGATGTTGGATATCGCTGCGATTCAATTGATGAACTGGCTCACGCTATTGAATCAATTGAGCGAATTTCACCCTCTAATTGCAGGAAATGGGCGCTGCAAAATTTCACCTCGGAAGTCATGGCTCGCTCATATCTGCGAGAGTACGAAAACCTTATCCGCTGAAAACTTTCTTAGTTAACAAATATCACTACACATCATAATATAGAGCGAATTCGTACGGATGCGGCCTTAGCCTCATCTCGTTGACCTCATTTTCCATTTTATACTCAACCCATTTGTTCAGGACATCTTCGGTCATAACGTCACCTTTCAGAAGAAACTCATGATCATCTTTTAAAGCATTCAACGCTTCTTCAAGAGTGCCGGGAGTGCCCGGTACATTTTTCAGCTCTTCCGGCTTCAGGTCATAGATATTCCGGTCAAGCGGCTCGCCCGGGTCTATTTTGTTCTGTATCCCGTCAAGACCGGCCATCAAGATAGCCGAAAATGCCAGATACGGATTGCACGACGGATCAGGCACTCTAAACTCAATCCGCTTTGAGTTAGGGCTTGCAGAATACATAGGAATCCGTATCACAGCGCTTCGATTACTCTGTGAATACGCCAGGTTCACGGGCGCTTCATAGCCCGGCACTAAACGTTTGTAGGAATTTGTAGTGGGATTTGTAAACGCAACTACAGCCGGCCCATGTTTCAACAGACCTCCTATAAAATGCATTCCCATTTCGCTTAATCCGGCATATTCCGTCCCTGCGAACAGATTTTCTTTTCCTTTCCACAGGCTGATATGAGTATGCATTCCCGTACCGTTATCAGCAAATAGCGGCTTAGGCATGAACGTTGCCGTTTTATTGTGCTTCCGAGCCGTGTTCTTGATGATATACTTAAATAACACCATTCCATCTGCCATTTTTAGAAGTGTATTATATTTTAAATCAATTTCGGACTGACCTCCCGTAGCTACCTCATGATGTTGCGCCTCAACTTCGAGACCACTCGCTTCCATAATCAACATCATTTCACTACGCAAATTCGATAAGGAATCAGTAGGCGGAACAGGAAAATAACCCCCTTTATATCTCGGTTTGTGCGCGAGATTGGGTCCTTCGTCCGTACCCGAGTTCCATCTGCCCTCGGTAGAATCAACCATATAAAAACTTGAATTTTCGGTTTGATCAAACCTGACATCGTCAAAAATAAAGAATTCAGCTTCAGGTCCAATATTCACTTTGTCACCAATCGATGTAGATTTAAAATAATTTTCTGCTTTCTGCGCGATAAACCTCGGACAGCGACTGTATCTTTCTTTCGTTATAGGATTGTGAACATCGCATACCAGACTGAGAGTTACCGGTTCTAAGAACGGATCAATTATCGCCGTAGTAGGATCTGGTATGACCAGCATGTCTGATTCGTTAATCTCCTTCCAGCCTCTGATACTCGAACCGTCAAATCCGAGTCCCTCATCAAACATATCGTCGTTTAGATGTCTTATGGGCACCGTGAAGTGCTGCCACGAGCCCGGAAAATCCATGAATTTCAAATCTACCGCCTGCGCTCCGGACTTCTTTGCTAATTTGTAAACTTCTTCGCGATCAGCTGCCATTAATAAAACCTCCTTTTTAGTTTAGGGCATCATCGCCGGATTCTTCTGTTCGAATCCTTATGGCGTCTTCGATATTGCTTATAAATAACTTTCCATCTCCCATCTGTCCTGTCTTGGCTATTTTCAATATCTTCCGAACTGCTTCATCTACCTTATCATCAGTTACAACAACTTCAATTTTTACTTTGGGTAAAAAATCTATATGATATTCCCGTCCTCTATAAAGCTCGGATTGTCCCTTTTGCCTTCCATAGCCCTTTACTTCCGAAACCGTCATACCTTTCACGCCCATCTCAATCAACGCTTCTTTTACTTCATCGAGTTTAAACGGTTTTATTATCGCTTCGAGTTTTTTCAATTAATTTAATATTATGCTGAAGGTATCAATAATTTATTTAACAATCCTCTAAGTGTGCTTTCGTCCAAGCCTCTCTGAAAAACTCCCTTATGCGCGAGCGCAATTTTTCCGGTTTCTTCCGAGATAACAACAACCACCGCATCCGATTCTTCCGACAATCCCAATGCGGCAAGATGCCTCGTCCCCATTCTCTTGTCTATAGTAGGATTATCCGAAAGAGGAAGAATACATTTAGCGGCTTCTATCGTTTCACCCATAATGACGACAGCTCCATCATGTAGAGGAGATTGCGGATTAAATATTGATACAAGCAATTCCGCTGTTGCCCGGGCATTTAATTTAACGCCTTTTTCAACGATAGATTTCAGTCCTCCGTCTCTTTGAATGACTATTAATCCACCATACCGTTTTTTCGACAATTCAAAAGATGTTTCTACAACTGTGTCAATCGCCCTCAGCTCTTCTACCTGGAACAGTTTCCTGGCGAGTCTGCTTTGTCCGAGTGTGAGGAGGATGCGCCTCAATTCAGGTTGGAATAGGATAACAAAGGCAATTACCCAAACTGTGCGAATATTTTCTATCAACCAGGCCATTCCGCTCATATTAAGAAACTGCACAACAACCGAGACCATTAGTATTCCGGCTAATCCAATCATCATTTGCGCTGCGCGAGTTCCACTCAATGCCTGATATAATTTATAAAAAACAAAGGCTACTGCTAAGACGTCCAAAACGTCCACAAGAGTGACAGAAAGAAAACCTAATTTAAACAGCACCATATCAGTTTAATCCCGGCGCCGAAACGATTAAATCCGCGATTTTTACGGCATTCATAACTTCTTTTACGTCGTGGATTCGGACAATATCCGCACCTGCCATAATGCAAGCCGTTACAGCCGCTGCTGTTGCTTCGATTGTCTCATCCGGGGAAACATCAAGAGTTTTCCACAAGAATGATTTCCTTGAAGGTCCGATAAGAATGAGATGACCTAAAGATTTGAAATAATCCAGATTTTTTATTAAAGAGAAATTATCCATCAGATCTTTGCCAAAACCTATACCGGGATCCACAATAATTTTATTTTTATCAACCCCTGCATTAAGAGCTATATCAATAGAATCTGCAAGGGAATTCCTTACTTCAGACATCATATTTTCGTAATGAGGATTAATTTGCATATCCCTCGGAGTCCCTTTGATGTGCATCAGTACTACAGGGACATCATATTCGGCAACTAATCCCGCCATTTTATCATCTGAGTTTAATCCGCTAATATCATTTATCATTGATGCACCGGCATCTAATGCTTCCCGGGCGACCTCAGATTTATATGTGTCAATTGATATTGGAACCCGTATTTCTTTGGCAAGTTCCCTGATTACAGGTATGACTCTCTCCAATTCGTCTTCCAATGAAAGAGGCGCTGCTCCCGGTCTTGTGGATTCGCCCCCAATATCAATAATATCAGATCCTTCTGCCGCTAATTTTATCCCATGACTGACAGCATTGTCTTTATTGATGTATTTTCCGCCGTCGGAGAATGAATCGGGAGTCACATTTAATATTCCCATTACAAGTGTACGTCTATTGAATTGGAGAAGGTAATCACCCGCTTGAAGAGAAAGTGATTCTACCTTCGATGCGGGCACTTTCTTAGCCCCTACCCGGTAAAGGAACCGTCATACTTATTACTTATGCTCCCCCTTTTTAGCATTACTTTTCTTCCTGTTGGTTTTATTGCCAATTTTAGATTTTGATTTTTTTGTTCCATTTCTTCTGTTATTCGGAAATATTTCTTTTCCCGCTATCAGGTCATCCAATTCGACGCTGTCAATTACCTCATATTCCAACAATGCTTTTGCAATTCTTTTTAGAGCAGGTAGGTCTTTCTTAACTAAAATAGTAGCTCTTTTTTCAGCCTGAAGAACGATTTTCTTAACTTCTTCATCGATTATTTGAGCTGTCTTTTCGCTATAATCCCGACGCTGGGAGATTTCCCTTCCGATAAAGATTTCCTCTCCCGTTTTCTTGCCGAACGTCAGAGGACCCATTTTATCACTCATACCCCATTCGCATACCATTTTACGAGAAAGCTCGGTTGCTCTTTCGAGGTCGTTTCCGGCACCGGTGGTAAGCTCATTGAAAATCACTTTTTCGGCGGATCTGCCTCCAAGCAATATTGTCAATTGTGCGTTAACTAATGTACGCGAATAGTTATATTTCTCGTCCATCGGCAACTGGTGTGTAGTACCAAGCGCATTACCTCTCGGAACGATAGTGACTTTGTGAATTGGATCTGCTTCAGGTATTGCTCTTGCCACCAACGCGTGTCCGGCTTCATGATAAGCAGTTATTTCTTTTTCTTCATCACTAATGATTAAACTCTTGCGAGCCACACCCATCATCACCTTGTCTTTAGCCTCTTCGAAATCTTCAATTTCTACCGATTTTTTATTCTTTAATGCCGCTAAAAGAGCCGCTTCGTTCACAAGATTGGCAAGATGAGCCCCTGAAAGTCCGGGAGTGCCCTTCGCAAGAACAGATAAATCTACCTTCTTTGACATTTTAATATCCCTTACATGAACCTTTAGGATTGCTTCTCTACCCCGCACATCGGGATTTCCAACTATCACCAGCCTGTCAAACCTTCCCGGCCGTAAAAGCGCTCTATCCAATACATCGGCTCTATTTGTCGCTGAAAGCAATATTACACCCTCGTTGGATTCAAATCCGTCCATTTCAACAAGAAGTTGATTCAACGTCTGCTCCCGTTCGTCATGACCGCCGCCCAATCCGGCGCCTCTCGTTCTCCCAACGGCATCCAATTCGTCTATAAAGATTATGCAAGGAGCATTCTTTTTCCCCTGCGCGAATAAATCTCTGACCCTTGAAGCGCCCACTCCCACAAACATCTCAACAAAATCGGCGCCGCTGATGCTGAAAAACGGAACTCCTGCTTCTCCTGCGACAGCTTTTGCCAATAAAGTCTTTCCGGTCCCCGGAGGACCTGTCAATAATACGCCTTTTGGAATTTTGCCACCCAGACGGCTGAACTTCTCCGGTTCCTTCAAGAATCCGATTATCTCCTCGAGTTCCTGTTTTGCCTCAACTACTCCCGCTACGTCATCAAAAGTAACGACAGGATCTTTATCCGTCCTCACTTTCGCCTTACTCTTACCAAATGAGAAAATACCCTTTTGTCCTCCACCCTGCATTCGGCGCATAAGAAAAAACCAAAACACAAATATCAAAATCCACGGACTCATCTGAATTAAATATCCGACCCAATCCATTGTTTTTTCTTGGAAATTATATTTAAGACCGACGCCATCCCATTGAGTCAGGACTTCCTGATCCACGTAACCTGCCGGTAGTATCACCTTAAATTTGCTTTCTACTATAACAGCTGTAGAATCGCTCTGTGTCGTTTTGCGTGAGGGTCTGAAAAAAGTTATCGGCGAGTATAATTCACCGTGAAAATCGTTTTCAATTATGGTAGCTCTTTCTATAGCCCCATTATTGAGCAAAGATTTAAATTCGGTAAAAGTAATTTCGACTTCCGCTTTCTGATCAAATGCTAAAATTTGGGCTAAGATAATAAATCCTACCGCAATCATTAACCAAAGCATAAGATTACGAACTGCTTTTTTGCCCGGCTGGTTATCGTCGCCGGATTTCTTGTTACTATTTGACGAGTTCTTTGGACGTAATCTTATTTTTCGAACGGGACCCTTGCCCTTACCTTTTTTTCGATTAAGGCTATTTTCGTTATCGTATTCTTTTTCTCTATCCATATCTAATCTATATTCACGTATTATGCCGGCGGAAGTTCCCGCATGGCATATATAGAATTCAGTCTCCTTAATTTTTGCGCATAGTCCAAACCGTAACCTACAACAAATTTATCTGGTATATTGAATAAAACATACTTTATGTCAACTCCTACATTTGCTTTTGTATCTTTGAATAGAAGAGTTACGAATTCAACTGATTTTGTACCGCTCTCTTCCATTCTCCTTTTCAAAAACCTCACCGTCAATCCTGTGTCAACTATATCCTCGACTATTAGAACATGCCTGCCGGTAATATCTGCTGAGATGTCTTTGATCAACCTCACCGTTCCGCTCGTCCTGGTCGCGTCGGCATAGCTTGATATCTTTATGAAATCAACTTCGCATTCCAAATCCAGCTTTCGAATCAAATCAGCCATAAACATAAAAGAACCGTTCAAGACTCCAATCAGTATGGGCTCTTTATCTTTATAATCTTTTTTTAATGTCAATGCCATTTCGCTAATTTTATTCTCTATCTCTTCCTTAGAAATTACCATTTCCAAGTTTTCCTCACGGGAATAATGTCTTATAGTTTCTTTGCTAAGCAATTATCAATTAAAATTTAGATTTCTGATTTTAAGATGAACAACATCAGTTGTATTTTCTGTCACTTTAAATTGATCGCTGAGACGAATCCCGCAAACCCAAACAACATCTCCATCATATTCCACAATAGGAAATGCTCTTTTCCTGTTTAGAGGCATTTTTGCCTCAGTGAGAATATCGCTTACTTTCTTTGTTCCTTTCAGACCGAGAGGATGAATCCGGTCTCCCTCTTTCCATCTTCTTAACTTAAGAACTCCCCCGTCAATCAGCCGGTTATCCACTACCTCGTGTTGAACATCTTGCGGAAACTGTGAATCGGAGTCCCATTGAACGCGGTTTGTTTCGAGAACCATATCCCTGTAATGAGTCGGGATGCCAATTTTGATCTGAACATCATTTATATCTTCTGTGTTATTATAAATGATTAATCGATCTCTATCTTTAAGAACTCTATATCCATCTGAAAGAATTATCTCCGATCCGGTCGAGCCTGTTTCAACGAGTTTTGCAAGGTCGTTGAATTGACGATTTAAAACTGTAGGAGACTCCCTATCAATACGTTTCAGAGCTCTATTTATCATAAAATACCCTATCATATTAAAGTAATTAGAGAGTTCAGGAATTGCAAGAATAATTTCGGATTTGCCCTCCGATAATATAGATTTTTCTAAAATTTTGTCGGATAAATCCTCTAAATCGGAAGTCAGCCGCCCGAATGTGATAGCTGTTCTTGATGCGACTTCCGCGGCAGATGGATTTATCTCTTTCAGAGTAGGAATAACTTCTAATCTTATTTTATTTCTGATGTATTTATTATTCCGGTTTGAACTATCTTCCACCCATTCAATTTTCTTCCTTTCGGCGTATTGTGTAATCTGCTGTTTGTCGGCAAAAAGAAGAGGACGAATATAGCTCTCTTCTTTAATGCTTATTCCGGACATACCCTGAGGACCCGCTCCGGAAATCAATCGCATTAAAAGTGTCTCAAGCTGATCGTCTTTGTGATGAGCCGTAGCAACGCTGTCGAAACCATATTCCTCCACTAAATCAAGCTGCGCTTTCCGGCGTAATCTGTGCCCCGCGTCCTGCACGGATATTCCTTCCTTTTCAGAAAGTGATTTGACATCAATAAGTTTAACAGTGCAAGATATATTCAATTTTTCAGAAAGATTTTTCACAAATTCGGCATCCCGCTTTGATTCCTCATCACGAAGTTGATGATTGAAATGAACTACAGTTAACGATATACCTGTTTCTTCACTGATTTCGTGAAGAAGGTGCAGCATAACTATTGAGTCTACTCCACCCGATACAGCCGCAAGTATAGAATCGCCCTTTTTAAGAAGATCGTTCTCTCTTGCAAACTGAACGAATTGTTTTTTAAATTTCGTTATGTTTTTATCGTTCTTCATAGCAAACCTTAAACTGATTCCGTGATGCCGTTATTATACTATAGCTTAAAGATAATCTATTTTCCTTGCGAGAGCAAGAAAATGAAGCAATTTACAGTTTAAAGTCTCTAATATTAGAAACTTGGAGAGGTCAATGATGTTCTTCTGAAAAATCTCCCTCATAACCTATCCATTCTTCGCCGTCAGCCCAAACTTCCTTTTTCCAGATAGGAACAACCGATTTTAATCGTTTAACGGCATAGCGGCTCGCTTCAAATGCCTCCTTGCTGTGAGGCGCGCTGACTGCGATAATAACTATTGTCTCTCCCAACTCAACTTTACCAATCCGATGGATAAAAGCAGCATCGTTAACTTGATATTTATCAATGAGTTCAGTGATGATTTCTTTCATCTTATTTTCTGCCATTTCAGGATAAGCATCGTACTCAAGGTGAATCACTTCCCGACCTCTCGAACTCCGCCGTGCCGTTCCTAAAAAGGTGATAACTGCTCCTGATTCGTTATTCTTCACTGAAGCGGTTGTCTCTTCCTCATTTATTTTTCCATCGGTTATTCTAACAAGCATTTAACCGCCGCTAACAGGAGGAAGAAACGCTAATTCATCACCATTATTTATAACGGATTCTGCTTCGGCGAATTCCTGATTTATCGCGATTCTGACAAAATTGAGCAGTGGCTCCAATTTCGGATAGATAGAAGTAATTTTTATTTTAACAGATTCCACCGTAGCATTTTCCTCCAATTCCAAATCAACAGCGTTTTCTCCGGTTATATCCTTGAGCGAGGCGAAAAAGAGTATTTTAACTTTCAAAGACTTGCTCCCGGCTGAAGATACGGGTTGCTGTCTAACTCTTTCCCAATAGTAGTTTCCGGACCATGACCTGAAAAGACAACGGTGTCTCTATCAAGAACGCATATCTTCTCCTGAAGCGAAGATTTCAAAATCTCCCAAGAACCGCCGGGTAGATCAATTCTACCCACGCTACCCGCAAATAACACATCTCCGGCAAACACTGCTTCATCTGTGACGAATGAGACACTTCCGGGCGAATGACCCGGAGTTTCTAAAACTTTCAGACTTATTGATCCAACTTTAAAAATATCACCTTCTGATATATTTCCTTCAACCTCGGGAACAGTGAAATTCCCGTTAACTCCCAACATTTCCGCCTGAGCCGGCAAAGCATCCAAAAGAAACAGGTCTTTTTCGCAAAGATAAAATGGAGCGCCCGTCTTCTTTTTAACTTCTTCAACACCAAGAACATGATCTATATGAGCGTGCGTATTCAGAATATATTTGACAGATAGATTTGAGGAAGAAATCGTTTCTAATAAAGCCGAAGGTCCTTCACCGGGATCAATGACAATCGCTTCATCGGTTTCATCATCAATAATCAGATATGAATTTTCTTCGTACACACCTAATACAAATTTCTTGACGCGCATACTTATACCTCTACAAAGAATAGGTCCTTGAGACATTGAAGACGATCATTATATGTTGAGTGGTCAATAAACCATAACGCTGCGGAAATACTGCTCAACAGGGAATTCCCATCCTGAGGCGTGAAACTATAGCCAATGACTTCGTGTTTGTTTTTCAAGTGAAGGGTCGGTTTTGCAATTACAGTTTCATTAAGAATTCTACCATAATGACCGTGATCTCTTCCGAAGGAAAATACTTTGCTCGTACTGAGCTTATGCGTCATTGCCACAAGAGGATTAGCTGCAAGCCTTTCGTATATACCTTCTAATGTGATCTCTTCCTTTAGCTTAATGTTGAAATGAAGAATGTGCATATACTGTGAATTTACTTTCATAGCCGAAGAAAATATGTTCGGCTTTACCCCAATTGTATTGAAAAGGTAAGCTGAATCTTTCGCATGATGAGTTCCGTACTTTTCATCTGAATGTATTCCTACAACCGGCGCAGGTATAAAATTGGATTCCTGGCTAATGTCGTTAGCGCGCCTGATGCAAACAAACTGACCTTCAACAAGATTATCATAGTCTTTATTATAATATGCTATCGTATTGATAAGTGACGATATGTTGTGGGTATTGCAGCTGACAATTTGTATGAATTGGTCTTCTTCACTGTTTAGCGCTTCGTCGTTAACTCCCCTCGCATAAGGTTTGCCGAAACCGAACTCGCTTCCCTGTGCAATAAAACCTTTCGTATTGTGTGTAAACTTGCTGTAATACTCGGTTTTATTTTTATGACCGATCCCCTTTGGCGTACAATCAATTACCACTGTGGCATTATCTATAGCTTCTACCGATTCATATGTTGGGGTGATACCCAACTCAAGAAATCCGTTTTTTGTATCCTTGCCAACAGCCAGTCTTGCTCCCCTCCGAAGAAGATCAACAACTTTTGACCGGTCACCTCTCAGAGGAGTATTCTTATGAAAGGTAATTTCATCCACTCCGAGCGGCTCTTTAAAATCCAACAACATTCCTATAAGCGGTTCGCCGATAGTCCCGGTTCCGATAATATGAATGACGGTTTTACTCATCAATTCCCTTCTCTCTATTCTCAATGCTCAGGTCTCTCTTGGAGTCGCCCTGCGAAGCGATTCCTTCAAGATGATCAATTTCTTTCTGAACTTTTCCTGTTCGCCAGAGGAGAGAACCAAAATAAGTTGTTAACACTACGGCAATGACTACATAGGCTGCGATGGCATATGGTAAACTCTTGAATAGGTCCATTGAAAAATCCCCTTACCTAAGATAATTAGCTTTTTTGGCTTCCAATTTATTCCTTAATCGTTCAAGATCTATTCTTTTAAGAATAAGGAATAATAATAATATCGAAAATGTTACGAACGAAAACGTCAGCGCAAATTTCATACTCGCTTCCAATTCAAGGCTTTGCGGGTGCGCAGTTGCCTCCGGCGACCACCAGTTGATGGATGTATATACTATCGGCACGTCAAGAAATCCGACAATGCCCACCACGGCAGAATATTTCTTCATCTGCTCGCCGATTGCTCCGTAATTCCTCAGCATTAGATATCCGATAAATATCAGGAATAAAATCAAGGTAGTAGTCAGTCGCGGTTCCCATGTCCACCACACGCCCCATGCTGAACGTGCCCAAATAGGACCTGTAAGCAAAACTATAAGAGCAAAAAGAGTTCCGACTTCAGCAGCAGAGGATGCTACTCTGTCATACTTATCGTTTTTACTTTTCAGATATAGAATGCTGGCAACAAATACTACTGCGAATGAAGCGAATGCCATAAATGCCGAAGGCACATGAAAGTAAAATATTTTTTGTGCCATACCCATCGTTTTTTCCATAGGCGCATATCCAAATACCAATACCAGCGCTATGAAAATCATCATAAGGGCAACTAACCCTATGAAATCTACAAAACCATATGAATTATTTTTCATTTAGACTCATCCTATTCTTCAACAACAAATTCAAATATAAGAAATGAAGTTACAAAAAACACCACGTCAAAAAGAATTAAAATCCCCAGCCAGTTTGAATATGTTTCAAGCGGTCTGTCCCTTAGTATTGCCGACGTACATTTGGCTGAGGCTATAAATGCGGGTGTACTTATCGGAAATAACAGCAATGGGAGCATAACTTCTCTCATCTTAGTGTTTACAGAAATTGCGCCGAACAACGTTCCTACTGAAATAAACCCTATAGTTCCCAAAAGCAATATGGGCCAGAGATTATTGAAGTGCGCAAATAAGTTCACATTGAGAAAAATGGCAAACAGCGGCAGGGAAACGAGTTCCACGATAAGTACAAAAATTAAGTTGCTGATGAATTTGCTCAGGTATATAACGCTCCTGTCCACAGGAGCCAAAAGAGTTCCCTGTAAACTGTTATTCTCTTTTTCTAAAGTGAATGATCGATTCAATCCCAAGACGCCAAAAAACAGAAATGTGGTCCACATGAGTCCGGGACTTAGTTTAGTTATAGTTTTTGTATCGCCCTCAAACGCAAAATTGAATATTAAAATCACGATAACCGAGAAAAGGAACATCGAAATTATAGTCTCGCGTGATTTCAATTCTATCAATAAATCTTTCCACAGTAATGTAGCGAGATGCGAGATATGTTTCAACCAATTACCTCCACCGCTTTTTCAGTGTATGTTTGTTTAAAATCGTCTAAAGAGATATTTCCTGATTCGGATTCCCAAACAAACCGTCCATTGGACATAATCGCTAATTTATCTGCCGCATTATATCCTCTTTCAAGATTATGCGTCACAAGCAATATTGATCTGCCGCTATTCCGATGCGATTCCATATGCCGCAAAAGAGTTTCTGCCGCAGACCTGTCGAGACCTGTAAAAGGCTCATCCAACAGCAATAATTTCGGATTATGTATCAGGGCGCGGGCTATTGAAAGCCTTTGCAACATACCTCGGGAGTAAGTTCTCACCGAATCATACATCCTCGGGAGGAGTCCGAATTCCGTGAGCAATTCATTTATGCGTTCATCGAGATTGTTTACTCTGTATAATTTTCCGAAGTAACGTAGATTTTCTATCGCATTAAGCTCTGAGTAAAGAAAAAGGGAATGTGAAATAAGTCCTAAATTAGTTCTCATCTCTTCCGAATTATGCTTTATTTCAACATCATTCAGGAAAATACTGCCTGATGTCGGAGATAATAGCGTGGCGATTATTTTGATGAGAGTGGTCTTACCTGCGCCATTTCCGCCGAATATGGCTATTGTCTCGCTATTATTTATTTCAAAACTGACGTTGTTTACAGCTTTCAAATATCCGAAATCTTTACACAGCTCCCGGACTTGAAAGTAGCTCATCGAATCAGTTTTAACATCGATAGGTTTTAGATTACGAATCTATCAGGATGCTTCGCTTGGAGTAGCTTCCTCAGTTTGATATTCGGAAGATTCATATTTTGACGGACATTTCGCCATCAGCACATCAGCGACAAATAAGCCATCCTCGGTAAAGTTGCCTTCAAGAATAACATCAGAACCGTCACGAAACATATCGGGCGTTATCCCGCTATAAAATACATCTATCACGTGCTCATCCTGGTGGATTTTGAAATTAACATCAAGTTTTCTCACGTCAGTAACGATAGAACCTTCTAAGACCACACCGCCCATTCGGAGACGGTCTCCTATAAGCTTATCTCCACTCTCGGATAATTCTTGAACTGTTACGTAGTATGAAGAGCCTTTACTTACTCCCGATACCATAAAATAACCTATGCCTAATACGATAATTGATATTCCTATTACAAATTTTTTAGGCACTTTCCCCTCCTTTCATTCTTCTTAAATTCCTGTTTTTCATTACTTCAAATATATACGTGCAATCGGCTTCTTGTCAATCGAAATCGAATCCCACAAGCTATTATTTACTCTTCCGCAACCAGAGATTTTTCTTCAACTTCGTATTCCACCGAATCAATTAGACGTTTTTGCATTTCAACCAAATCCTCTCCGACTTCGCTCCATAACTTAAGCATATCTTCGGCTCCGCTTCCCTCTTCGATTATTATATTTATCTCTTCAAGCCAGTGAGACGTACCAAGTTTTTTCGCATAGGGCATTGCGGTATCTATCATTTTCCTTACTTCGTCCCTCATTGATCTGATAGCGCCGTCATACGGGCAAATGATGTCGCAGTCAAGCCCGAACCTTCGAGCCTTCCAATATCCGTCTAACAGGTAGAGATCATTTACAGGTCTTTCGAGTTTGCCTTTTTCGAATTCTTCGACTAACTGACACACAAGAGCCTGGGATAATGCGATAAAAGCTCCCGTTCGTTTTAAGGAAGCATGAACATCAAACATCCTGAGTTCTACCGTTCCGAAAGTAAGATGAGGACGAACTTTCCACCAGATCTGACGCGCCTTGGTTATACTTCCTGCTTCTATCAGCTTATTCACCAGCGTTTCGTATTCTTCGAAACCTTCAAGATGCGGCGGCAAACCCGTCCGAGGAAACGTACCGAACTGTACGGTGCGGGATGACATCATTCCCGTTCGAACGCCGTCAAAAAATGGAGAATTTGCGGAAATCGCCATTAAAGGCGCTATCCATCTACGCAAACCGTTGCTTACGCGGACGGCTTTGTTCGGGTCGTCAAGCCCAATATGGATATGAAGACCAAAAGTAATATTCCTTTTCGCCAGGTACTGAAGTTGATTCATTACCCATTGGTAATCCTCCGTTGCCACAAACTTTTGTTCCTGCCATTTCGCATAGGGATGAGCTCCGCTCAAGCCGAGAACTATTCCGAACCGTGATGCAAGTTCAGCAGTTTTTCTCCTCATCTCTGCTATAGCTTCCACTGTCTCATCTACTGTGCGGTTTATACCTGTTCTCAGTTCCAAAACGGAAAGCAGTAACTCATATGAAAATTGCCCCCTTAATTTAGAGTCCGCAGCTTCCATTAGATCATCTACTCTTGAGACAAGATCGCCGCTGTCGGGATCGCATAACTGATATTCTTCTTCTACACCGATAGTAAGCGGTTCATTTTTTCCATAAATTTCGAGAATTTCTTTTTTTATGTATTTTCCCATTGAATTTTCTTTCAGATTGATAGTTCAGACAGCATATATCGATTAAAAAATCGCAGGTTCTCTATAGACACCCAGTGATTCTTTCATTGATTCTATTATTTCCCCCAAGGTAGCGTAAGATCGTGTGGCTTCAAGGACAAATGGCATTATGTTATCATCTTCGCTATCCGATGCGGCTCGTAAATTATTCAGCGCCTCGGTAACTTTGCCATTATCTCTTTTATTCCTAAGTTCATTTACGGATGTATTCTGATCATCTTCCGTGTTGCGCATTATTTCTAATAACGGGATATTCACTTCATCGTCTTCATTTACGAAATCGTTTACTCCAACCATAATCCTGTCTTTTGTTTCCAGTTTTTTCTGGAACTCGTAAGCTGAACGGGCTATCTCCTTTTGAAAAAAGCCCTCTTCGATGGCGGGTATAACGCCACCCAACTGATCTATACGTTCAAAATATCCTTCTGCTTCTTTCTCTAATCTGTCCGTGAGAGCTTCCACGAAATACGAACCCGCAAGAGGATCAATTGTATTAGCCACTCCTGATTCATATGCGATTACTTGTTGAGTCCGCAGAGCGATTGCGGCGGCTTTTGCTGATGGAAGCGCAAGAGTTTCGTCCATCGAATTCGTGTGCAGGCTCTGTGTGCCGCCAAGCACACCTGCAAGCGCTTGCAATGCTACTCGAGCTATATTCAGTTCCGGCTGCTGTGCGGTCAGGCTGACACCCGCTGTCTGCGTATGAAATCTCATAAGCAATGATCGCTCCTTTTTAGCGCCATACCGTTCTTTCATATGCCTCGCCCATATTCTGCGGGCTGCTCTGTACTTGGCTATTTCCTCAAAAAAATCGCTGTGAGAATTGAAAAAGAAGCTCAATCGCGGCGCAAAATCATCTATATCCATACCGTTCTCTATAGCGGCGTCAGCATAAGCGAATCCGTTGGCGATCGTAAACGCCAATTCCTGAGCCGCCGTCGAACCGGCTTCGCGAATATGGTAGCCGCTGATACTTATCGTATTATATTTCGGCATTTTCTCAGTACAATACTTCATCATATCTGTAATTATCCGTACCGATGGACGGGGCGGAAAGATATATTCTTTTTGCGCTATATATTCTTTTAGAATATCATTCTGAAGAGTACCCTGGAGCTTTTCAAAAGGAACTCCCTGTTTTTCCGCTACTATCATATAATAAGCCAATAGTACAATAGCAGGGCCGTTAATGGTCATTGAAACGCTTACTTCGTCAAGTGGAATCCCGTCAAATAACACTTCCATATCTGCAAGTGAAGCGATGGATACGCCGCAACGACCCACTTCACCTTTAGATATTCCAGCATCGGGATCGTATCCCATCAAAGTAGGCATATCGAAAGCTATGGAGAGACCGGTTATACCTTTTTCAAGTAAAAATTTAAAACGTTCGTTAGTGTCTTTTGCCGAACCAAAGCCTGCAAACATCCGCATTGTCCAAATCCGACTCCGATACATAGACGGGTGAACTCCCCGCGTGTACGGATATTCACCGGGGAATCCGATTTTTTCCATATAATCATCGGGAATATTTCCGTCCGGAATATAAAGAGGATCAAGTGGAATTCCCGACATCGTCTCAAAATCAGCATCGCGTAGATTGGCATTTGAATAGGCTTCTTCCCACCGTTTCTTCGCCTCTTCGAAAAGTTTCTTTTTATCTTCGCTCATCATTTTGCCTTTCAGATTTATAAAACCGTAATATCAATTCCGGGTGTTCATGATTCAAAAGTAGCATAAGATTCTCTCACAGGAATAGATGTGAAGTTTATTACAATAAATTGAAATCTTAATCTTCTTCTGACTCAACAGAAGTCATAGCAACATTATTTTCTTTAGGTGCCTCGCTGACGTTTTCTGAACCTGAGTTGCTCGCTATCAGCAGACGGGTCGCATATACCAGAGCTGCTGAGGCTTCATCCTCACCATCTTCCATCATAAGCGTCGTTTGATTTGCCAGCGACTCCCTTACCTTGTTGCTGAACGGGACTGAGCCGACATATTCAGCGTCAATGGACAGATATTTTTTAGTTAAATCCACCATTTTTTTGCCTATCAAGGATTCATGTTTGTTTTGAACAAAGTTAATTATTATTCTCAAGTCAATAGATTTTAGCGCTGATTTAATTTCTCTCTCAAACTCAGGATCTGTTTCTTTTGCTACCCTAATCAGGTCGTGAACCGTTCGGATTCCCGCTTCGTTTCTGGGATTCCGCGCTTGGTCGATAAGATCGTGCAATTTAACCCGCTTCTGAAATGTGGTTAACAGCTTTCTGTAAATTGACGCCTTAATAAATCCATAAGCAGATTCGATTGCCGGTTTTTCCGGAATAGTGACAATTATGCCCATATTCGCCATTCCGAAAAGGTCAAGTGTGTTATATGCGGTTCCTGCTCCCACATCTAAGAGGATGTAATCCGCATCAAGCTGCTGAATATGTCGCATGAATTTAAGTTTTGTGAAATACCTCGGGTTGGCCATTCCGACAATTTCATTACTTCCCGGCAGAATTTTTAATCCTTTAACAGCGGTATCTATCAAAAGTTCGTCAAGCGTTGATACCCTCCTTAAAAAGAAATCGTAGATTGTCATTTCAGGAGCTCCAATGCCGAGATAGGAATGTAGATTCGCTCCCCCGAGATCAGTATCAACTACTATGACGCTTTTGCCGAATTTAGCCAATCCGACAGCAATATTTGCCGCAAGCATTGTTTTGCCGACTCCACCTTTTCCGCCGCCAATTGCCCATATTTCAGATCGAGCCACTATTCCACATCCTCTAAGTTAGCCCTGAGAATCAACTCTACCAGGCGAGTCAATACATCAACTTTCTTATTTAAGAGTCCAAGACGATCATTTTGGAGTGAAACGACCTTCAATAAATCAGCTGTAGTAACTTCAGTCTCTTTTTCGAAATCATCAACATTATCTTCGTTCTTATCCGTTTCGACAACATTGGAAGATGTGCTCCCGTTGGACCCGTCTATCGGCATAATTGTTGCCTGCTCTTCTTCAACGTTGACAGGCTTGAGACTACTTACGAGTTCATCAATATCTTTTCTTTCTTCGTCTGATAGATTTTGCATCATTCTTTATTGTTTATATTCTTCATCACATTAGAGATTTTACTATCCAGCTTTTTTTCTCCTTCTTCCAACTCTCCAAACTTGTCCATAAGACGATCTACTTCAGCTATAGTGTCTTTATCCGTTTTAAGCCAGCGATCACCGCCGCTTTCAACTTCTTTGTCCACAGGTAAATCAATATCTTTGGTTTTTATCGCCGGGCTTGGTTCCGATTTTTTATTTTCAATTGAATAGGAAGCTTCAGAATCAGAACGATTTTTAAACACATACCAGGAAAGAGCAGAAATGATAACTACAAGAACCCCGATAATATAGTAAACCAATTTCCCTTCCGCCGGAATTTCTTCATCATCAATATTAGTTGTAGTCGGTAGTTCAACGGGCGATTCAATACTTGGTAAGCCTGTTAAAGTTGTTAACAGCTTTTCGGCTTGAATAACTTTCTGCTCCACTCTGCCGACTGCTATATAACGAGCAAGCTCATCAATTGCAGCGGTCGTATCCGCTTCCAACAGCAATATTTCTGAAAGATGAAGATGAGATTCCCCCCATTTCCCTTCTTCCGCAAGCGCTCTGCTAAAATTAAACTTCGCCATATCGTATTGTTTTCTTTCCTTCCGAATTATACCCGCATAATAATATGCGTCCGTGTATCCGGGGCGAAGTCTGAGAGATTGTCTGATTTTAGCAACAGCCTCATCATATTCTTTCCTGTCAAAATATTCTTTAGCTTCGTTAAGAAGCTTTTCCGCGCCACTCAACTGACGTTCATCCGATTTATATATATCAATAACAACCCTATCGGGTTCATCATAATAGCTTTTGCGAAGAATCGAACTTGCGATGGCAATTTCTATAATAAACTTTACGCCTTCCTCTTTTGGATCTGCTATTACCCGACCGACTATTCCGTCATTTATGCTGATATTTTTCACTGAAGCCGACATTTTGATTGCGCTGAATATCAGTTCCACCGTCTTTTTATCGGAAGAAAAGTCGTTGATAAGAGGCTGAACCTCTCCGGAAAATTCAAAAACTATACGCGTATATTCTTCATAGCTGCTATACCGAATATCACGCAATTCCGGTTGCTGAGCGAACAATGAGGTTGCCGATAACAACACTCCGAAAATAATATATCTTCTTATTTTCATACTTATATTCTCAGCGCCTCAAGTTATTTAGCCAATGCTTTCGTTTTCGATTTCTCTAAAGGATTATTTAATTTATTTGATACAAATTCGGCAATCTTTTCCGGCGAAAGATTAACATCATCGAGAAGCTGCTTTCTCGAACCGTGTGTTATAAAATTATCAGGTATTCCCAAAGTAAACAGATTTTCGGTATTGATATTGTTAGCCGAACACCAATTCCGTAAATTTGCTCCAAACCCGCCCATGATTGTGTTTTCTTCAATAGTTATCAGCGTTGAATATTTTCTCGACAGCCGTTTCATCATCTTTACGTCGAACGGCTTTACAAATCGACAATTCACTACACCACTGAATATCCCATTTTGTATGAGCAATTCCCTTGCCTTCATAGCATTATCCACCATTGCGCCCACAGCGAGAAAAGCCACGTCCTCTCCTTCTTCAAGAATTTCCCATGAGCCGATTTCCAATATTTTCGGGGGAAGTTTCGGCTCGTATGATAAAGAGCAATCTTTTGGATAACGCACCGCGAATGGACCCTTGGATTTTTTCATGGCAGTGTAGAGAAGATTTCTGAGTTCTGTTCCGTCTTTCGGCGCGGAAACAATCATATTCGGAATTGAAGAGAGATACGTTAGATCAAATGTTCCATGGTGAGTGGGACCATCAGTTCCCACCAATCCTGCTCTGTCTAAAGCAAAAATTACAGGAAGATTTTGAATTGAGGTATCGTGAATTATATGGTCGAAAGCCCTCTGTAAAAATGTCGAGTAGATAGCGGCAATCGGTTTTAACCCTTCCGCGGCAAGCCCGGAGCTGAATGTAACAGCGTGTCCCTCGGCAATTCCAACGTCAAAAAACCTGTCAGGGAATTTCTCTGCGAATTCAACTAATCCTGTTCCTTCTTTCATAGCTGCCGTAATCAAACAAACTTTATCATCTTTTTCAGCAAGCTCAATTGCAACATCGCCCAGGACTTTCAGATAATCCGGAGCCGGAGGTTTCACACTTTTTCCGCTCCCTTTGATTCCATGCCATTGAACCGGATCCGCTTCCGCAGGCAAATAACCTTTACCTTTACGGGTATTAATATGAAGAAGAACCGGGCCTTTAATATTTCTCAGTTTCTTAAAAGTATCAACCAGTTCGGAAATATCATGACCGCTAATCGGACCAAAATACCTTATTCCCAATTCTTCAAAGAAAATGCCCGGTACTAAAAGAACCTTGACTGCTTCGTCAAGTCTTCTGGCTAAGAATCGTATCTGTTTTTTCCCCATAGGAAGCTTTCCGGTCAATTTCCATATCTCATCTCGAACGCGATTGTACAATGGATTTGTAAGCATTCGAGTAAACAGCTGAGAGACAGCGCCGATATTTTTTGAAATCGACATTTCATTGTCGTTCAACACAATCAGCAAATCGGTCTTCAGTTGACCCGCATTGTTCAGGGCTTCGAACGCCAAACCGCCGGTCATCCCGCCATCCCCGATTATTGCGATAACCTTATTGTCTTTACCGGATAGCTCCCGACCCTTTGCAAATCCTAATGCAGCGGAAATTGAGGTGGAGGCATGACCTGCTCCGAACGCATCATGTTCACTCTCAGATCTTTTCAGAAAGCCCGACAGACCGTTATATTGCCTGATGGTTCCAAATTTTTCATTTCTGCCGGTTAGTATCTTATGGGCATAAGCCTGGTGCCCCACATCCCAGATCATCTTGTCAGAGGGACTGTCATAAACGTGGTGAAGAGCCACCGTGAGTTCTACCGCTCCCAACGGGCCTCCAAAATGCCCGCCGCTCTTCGTCACTACCTTGATTATCCTGTCTCTGATCTCATCACATAATCTTTTGAGCTCGTCAATTGATAATTTCTTTATGCCTTTCGGCAGTTTAATTGTTGAAAGTAATTTATCAGTCATTTAAGCGGCGACCTCTTCCCTTTGGACAAATTGTTTTACAAAATAATTATGAATGTTTCGGTTTTCCGAGAGCTCGGGATGGAATGATGTAACTAACACGTTCGAATTCCGTGCCATTACGACTTCACCGTTCAGTTCAGCCAGCGCCGTTACGCTTGATCCAATATTCATTATTTTTGGCGCCCGAATGAATACTGCATGAAACGGATTTTCATCATCAAAATTCAGAGATATGTCCGCGCTAAACGAATCCCGCTGACTGCCGTAACCGTTCCTGTCAATATCAACGTCAATTACGCCAAGTCCTATAACATTCGCATATTCGCTCTGGTTTGATAGAAGTATCAGACCCGCGCAGGTTCCCATTACCGGATTTTTCATAACAAAATCCCGTAATGATTTCTCTAATTTACTTCTCCTTAATAAATTTGTCATCGTTGTGGATTCTCCACCGGGAATAATCAAGCCATCCACATCAGAAAAGTCTGATGATGTTCTAATTAGCTTCGTTGCAACCCCAAGAGATTTGAGAGCAGCTAAATGTTTCTCAAAATCTCCCTGAAGCGCAAGCACTCCTACCGACTTCAAATCTACCATCCACGCTCCTGAAGTAATTGTCCTTCGGGAATTTCCGAAATATCCAATCCTTTCATTGCGTCGAGAAGACCTTCCGAAACTTTAGCAAGAACTTCAGGGTCATCCCAATGCGTAGTTGCTTCAACAATAGCCTTTGCTCTTGCCGGTGGATCTTCCGATTTGAATATTCCGGATCCCACAAACACTGCCTCGGCGCCTAATTGTATCATCAGCGAAGAATCTGCCGGAGTTGCTATTCCACCTGCAGCAAAATTCGGTACTGGCAATTTACCCAATTTGGCGGTTTGTTTTACCAGTTCGTAAGGAGCGCCAAGTCTTTTCGATTCGGCCATTAACTCTTCTTCGGACATAACAGTCAACACCCTTATTTCACCCATCACCGAACGCATATGCCTTACCGCTTCAACGATATTTCCGGAGCCGGCTTCGCCTTTGGTGCGGATCATAGCAGCGCCTTCGCCGATTCGCCTTAGAGCTTCACCCAAATTCCTGCAACCGCAAACAAACGGTATTTTGAATTTTACTTTATCAATATGATTATTCTCGTCAGCCGGTGTCAACACTTCCGACTCATCAATGAAATCCACATTCAATGCTTCAAGAATTTGCGCTTCCGCAAAATGACCAATTCTGCACTTCGCCATTACCGGAATACTAACCATTTCCTGTATCTCTTTAATCATTTTCGGGTTTGACATTCTTGCGATTCCGCCGTCCTCTCGAATATCGGCGGGAATACGTTCGAGAGCCATCACCGCAGTCGCTCCCGCATCTTCTGCTATTTTCGCCTGTTCGGCGTTGGTGACGTCCATAATGACGCCGCCCTTTAGCATCTCTGCGAGTCCTACCTTTACTTCATATGTACCTTTTTCCATTTGCTTAAATCCTTAAGATTTCAAACCGGTTCCGGTTCTGTTTTCATATTCACGGAAATTTCGTTCAGTTTTGATATTACTTTCTGAATGAGCTGATCGGGTGTGGAAGCTCCGGCAGAAACACCTACCGTATCTTTTCCCTCAAACCATTCTGAAAGCATTTCATCCGCAGTCTGAACCTGATAAGTATCACTGTTTATTTTTTTTGATATAGACGTAAGTCGTTTTGTGTTAGCGCTTGTGTAAGATCCGATAATTATCATAATATCGTTTTGGGCTGCCAGCTCTTTAATTGCTTCCTGATTCCGCGTTGTCGGGAAACAGATAGTATTTATGAATCTAAAATCAGTCGCTTTCGTTATAAGTATATTAATTATTTCCTGCACATTTTCAATAGTTTGAGTTGATTGGGAAACTACACCTATCTTTTTCATTTTCCTCAGAGACTCTGCCTCTTCAGGTTTGCTTAATATGGTGGCGTTTTCAACCTGTGATGAAATTCCTATGACTTCATCATGTCCGTGATCGCCTATTATAAATATCTGTCTGCCCTCTTTCTCGAGCTCCTTTACCTCTTCATGAATTTGTGTCACAAGAGGACAAGTGGCATCAATGATATTTAAATCCATCTTTTTGGCTTTATCCCATACTTCTGTGGAAGTTCCATGCGCCCGAAAGAGTACAGGAGCATTTTTGACATCGGTCAGTTTATCAACAACCACAACTCCCGATTCGTCTAAATGATTTACGACATGCTCGTTATGAACAATATCGCCAAGCATATATACTTTGCCAAAATCTGCGGCGCTTTCATGCGCCATTTGAACGGCATCTCTCACTCCGAAGCAAAAACCGGAACCTCTTGCAAGCGTAACTTTCAATCTACCCCTTGTCCTTTCTGAATAAATTCAGTCTAATACACTGATTTTTATTATTTTATCACTGAACAATATAATCCATTATGAATATAAACAGAAATAGAGGAATTCTCAACTATTTTTGACCGAATACGCCGAGATTGGAAAACTATTAAAAATCTGCTGTTTCTTCTATTAACCGCCTATTTGGGACATAGCGGTGTAAGATTCGAATCCCGCTTTTCCGACTTCAAGATTGTGCTCTAATGGTTTGATAGTCATCGCGTTTCGAATCATTCCCCTTATATCAGCATCAGTTGCGCCGCCGCGGAGAGCATCTTTGAAATTTAATTCAGGTTCATTGAACAGGCATAATTTCAATCCACCTGTGGCTGTAAGCCTAATTCTGTTGCAATCGCCGCAAAAAGTATGACTAAGTGGGGAGATAAATCCGATTTTGCCTTTTGAACCCTTAAATCTAAAATATCTGGCAGGCCCACCCGTCAGATCACGCGAGAGAGGATAAAGTTTTCCGATTTTAGAAATATTTTTTTTAATCTCTTCCGTCGAGTAAAACGAAATTTTCTGTCGGTTGAGATTCTCTTTTAACGGCATCATCTCGATAAACCTAACTTCATAATCCTTTTCAAGCGTCAGCGCGGCAAAATCTTGTAACTCGTCGTCATTTACTCCTCGCATGACCACCATATTTATTTTAATGGGTTTAAAACCCACTCTTTCAGCCGCATCAAACCCGTTAAGCACATCTTTTAGAGAATGTCGAAGCGATATATCTTTGAATCTATTTTCCTTTAATGTGTCAAGACTGATGTTAACGCGATTTATACCTGCTTTCTTCAGCGAATCAGCATACTTGTCGAGCAATACCCCGTTTGTCGAAAGTGATATATCTTTTAATTCTTTAATTAAGGACAGTTCGGTGATCAGATCCGGGAGGTCGCTACGAACTAAAGGCTCACCACCTGTTATCCGTACTTTTTTGAGACCCATTCCCGCCATTATCCGAACAATTCGGATAATTTCTTCATATGACATAAGCTCGGATCGCTTTAGCCATGCTATACCTTCATCAGGCATGCAGTACACGCACCTTAGGTTACATCTGTCTGTAACCGAAATGCGCAGGTAATTTACTTCTCTACCGAAATTGTCTATCATTATGAGGCTTTCTATAGTTTAGCGGGAGTAATACCCTTTTGACCCTGATATTTGCCTTTTTTATCGGCATAAGAAATCGTAGGGGCATCGTCAGATTGAAAAAACAATACCTGAGCAATTCCCTCATTGGCATATATTTTAGCCGGTAATGGAGTTGTATTAGAAATCTCCAAAGTTACGTATCCTTCCCATTCAGGCTCGAAAGGGGTGACATTCGTTATAATGCCGCACCTGGCATAAGTAGATTTTCCAAGACATACGGTAATGACATCCCGGGGAATTCTGAAGTACTCCACCGAGCGACCGAGAGCGAAGCTATTCGGCGGGATGATGCAAACGTCACCTTTAAAATCCACAAATGAATTTTCATCAAAATTTTTCGGATCTACCATTGCGTTATTAACGTTTGTGAAAATTTTAAATTCGTCTGATACTCTCAAATCGTATCCGTATGACGAAATTCCATATGATATCACACCGTCGCTAACTTGTGAATTCTCAATCGGTTCTATCATACCATGTTCCTTTGCCATCATTTCAATCCAATGATCAGGTCTTACTGACATCGATCTCCCCTTAATTTAAGAGTTATTATTAGTTGAAGACATTATATCCTCGGCTTCTTTCAGCATCTCGGGTATTATTTCTTTATAACCCTTTTCCACTCGGGCTCCCGACGCGTATTTGTGCCCGCCGCCTCCCATTCTGCGAGCAAACTCATTAGAATCAAAATCACCCTTAGAACGAAAACTCAGTTTAGTAATATCATCCGATATTTCTATTAATACAACGCTTGCTTTTACCCCTTTGATATTTCTAAGGTAATCCGTGAATCCTTCCATTTCCTTAGGTTTAGCTTTTGCCCTTCCAAGCATCTGCCTGTTGACCACGCACCATGCAAATTTTCCGTCCAAATCGTATCGAATTTTATTCATCGCTTCAGCTTGTATGCTTACACGCTCAGGAGGGATTTCGCCGTAAACAGACGCCCAGATAGTTTCAGGATCTACGCCGATTCCAATCATTTCAGCAGCAATTTTGTGTGACTTCTCATTCGTATTATTAAAACGAAACGAACCGGTATCAGACATAATAGCGCTGTATATCGCCTTTGCTATCGGCAGAGTAATTTCAGCGCCTAATCCTTCCAATAATTCGAAAATCAGTTCGCCGGTAGCAGAGGCTGATGTATCGATAAAGTAATGGTCGAATTTGTCATCTTCCTTTGGATGATGATCTATGCAAACTGTAGGA
This sequence comes from Candidatus Neomarinimicrobiota bacterium, assembly GCA_022573815.1. Lineage (NCBI taxonomy): Bacteria > Pseudomonadati > Fidelibacterota > Fidelibacterota bacterium. The sequence goes on along the minus strand of JACZTG010000003.1, from coordinate 82,310 downwards.
ATGTTATTATAGGTGATGAGTTGACCAACCTCTTTCAAACGAGCATAATTACCTATATCCAGTACGAACGCTACATCAAATTCCTTGAATATTTCGGTAGATTTATCCTCGTCAAAACGTTCTATTTCATTATCGGAGACAAGGTAATGAAAATTATTCGGGAGCGGTGAGCAATTAATGATATGCGGCTCTTTGCCCAATGATTTGAGGTAATGGTATAATGCGATTTCCGAGCCTATGCCATCACCGTCAGGATTAACATGAGTCGTAAGAAGAAAACGATTGCCTTTCTCTATTACCGCTTTAACGGCTTCAAGATCCCTAAATGGGTTATCTGTCAATCCTGAGTACCCCTTCCGGATTGACCGTCATCACTGTCGAAATTATTAAATAACTCCGGCAAGTTCCTGCAGTAATCTCCAATTTTGTAACCTGTCTTCATTAGCTGCCATGACCGCATCGGAGGGTTTCCCGTCCTTATCAAATTGTTTCGCGAATCTTCCTTCAGTACGGGCAAAGTGAACAAAGTCTATCACCTCGCCTGTTTTGGGATTCTTATACCAATCATCCTTAATAGCGGGATTACTTGCAAGACTCAATCTGTCGCTTAACTTGCCTTCCTTGCGCGGATCGTGCACGAACAGAGGAAATGCGCGGCTGTTAACTGCCAGCTTCGCCTGATGACTAGCCATATCGTCCGCCACTCCATGTTCAGGTTGGCAGGTCGTAAATGTATTAACTATAGCCGGTCCCGGATACTCGTTAGCAGCCATTATCGCTTTATAAAAATGATTAGTGTGCGCAGCTGTGGTTTGGGCTACGTAAACATTCGGATGCATCATCGCAATATTTCCTATCTCTTTTCGTCTTTCCGTCTTGCCGGGAATAGCTTTTCCGTGAGCAGACATTTTCGCTTCCTGACTGAGATAGGTACCGGTAGAAGCCTGTCCTCCCGTATTCGAATAAACCTGTGTATCAAGTATAAGCACGTTGATATCCATACCGGAAGCCATCATTCTGCTTAATGCCTGAAATCCTATATCAAGCATGGCGCCGTCGCCACCGATCACCCACAATTTCTTGTCTGTCCAGCCTCTTTGGTCCCACATAGCGCGAACGCCCATAGCGTCTGCGGCTCCATTTTCAAACAGGGAATTTGTCCAGGGTACTAAAAACGGATTGTATGGATATGTGGAACCATAAACCGTGTTACATCCTGTCGATGCCACTAAGCCGACAGATTCCTTGCCATACACAAATCCGGTGGCAGCCAGCATCATCCGGAGAACAGTTGCTTCTCCGCAACCCATACATGATCCCGCTCCACCAACAAACAGCAGACTTTCGTCGGCAAGCATCATATCCGGGAGGATTTTTTCATTAATAAATTCAGGTTTGGTAGCAGGCAAATCCTGATAGACCTTAAAACCTTCTGAATATTCAACCATATTCTCATCGTTCTTGAAAATCATTTTCAGCGCGCCGTGGTCACCGCAAACTTCAACACATTCCGCACACCCTTTGCATTTCGTAGGATCGATAAAAATTCCGAAGACACCGGGATCTTGCCCTTTTTTCTCATATACATTGTAATATTTATTTGTCTCGGTAAATTGATCTCGTACCCATTTCTTAATATTGTTATTTTCCACGCCTTCGGTTGCCGCTTCCAGCTCTTTCGGTCTGATTACCTTACCGAGAATTGCCGTATCAGGACATTCCGTCACACAATCCATACATCCTACGCACGCATCAGGAAGCAGTATAGGAATCTCAGGTGCGATATAACTGAAATCTCTCAAGCTGCCCGTCCCTGCCGGAATCAGGCTTCTGGCTACTCCTTCGTCCGCCTCAAGTCCGTCTTCAGCAGTTCCGTCATTGTATGCTCCAACGATAATATCGTTGAATGTTGCTATATCAAGAACCGATTTATCTATTTTCTTTTCTATTACATCACTATCAAATGACATTATATGTCCTTTCTCAAGCTTCAGCTAGAGATTTATCTGTCTCTTTTGCATCTTTCTTCTGAATGAATTCTTGGGGAACTTCAAAAACTTCTTTATAACCCCGCTCCACAGCCTTTAAGTTATCATTCACAACCTGCTCACCTTTACTTCCGAAATATTTCGTGAGTGAACGCTTTACACCTTCCATAAGTTTCTCATCCGTAAGATTATTCCGCTCGACGAATGGAGTGACTTTCAGGAAAATGCCGAGTAACACGATACCCTGCATTCTTTGCTGTAATTCGGGCTTGGATGCTACGTCTCGCGCTATACTAACAGTATCAAGCCCAAGTACTCTGATATTTCTCTTTCTGATAGTATCCTTTGCCCAATCCGGAATCGTATCCCAGAGAGCTTCAGGCGAGTTCTTATTGGTCTGAACAAAAATCATCCCATTTTCTTGAATCCCCATTAACGGATTAGCAAGATTAAATGAATTCGTGTCGTTCATCGGCACAAATTCAACATAGTTAAGCTCGGAATGAGTCAATATCGGTTCATCCGATATTGTGAGGTAATATGTAGTTGGAAGTCCTTTTTTCTCCGAACCGTATTTCGGATAAGCCTGAACTTTCATATCAAAAAGGTCCGCCACAATAGTCGCAATTATTTTGTTGGTGGTCACCGATCCGTATCCGCCTACCGAATGTCCTCTCATAGAAAATGACCCGGGGGCTCTTACATCAGGGTCTTCCCCTCTGTCAATATTTAGCGGATGCTTGATTCCTAAGGTAAAATAATCTTTGGCGGTTCCATTTTTCAGTGCGTTAAAAACGGCAATTATATCGCCGGGACGGGTATCTCTGCTTCCAAGTCCGTAGCTTCCTGAGACGATTCGCGGCATTGTAGTTATCTTCGGATAACCTTCAGCCCCTTGTATGGCATCCGCGAACGCTGCTTTTACTTCTGCTGTAAGCGGGTTTGATTGACCCAACGGAATATCAAGCCGCTCAAGCACTGCTATTGATTTTACATGTTTAAGCGCTTCAACTATCTCTGCTCCGGGAAAAGGTCTGAACGACGTAATGTTTAACACGCCAACCTTTTCATCGCGGTTTTTCTTCATCCACTCGATTGTGGTCTTTGCGGTTTCAGAAACCGAACCTAAGGAAATGATAACGTAATCAGCATCTTCAATTTCATATCCGTCAATCAAACCATATTTTCTGCCTGTCAGCCGATAAAATTCGTCCATAGCATTTTTAAGGGCTCCGGGGATTTTATCATAAAACAGCCTTTGCGCTATTTTCCCTTTCATATAGGCATCCTGATTCTGTACTACGCCGCTCATAATCGGTTCATAAGGATTCATAAGGTTCCGAAGTTTTTCTGACGGGTTACCGATATATTCTTTCATCATCTCGGGTTCAATGAGCAACGCATTTTCAATAGTATGTGTTGTAAGAAACCCATCCTGAACATTCATAAATGGAGTTTCAGTGTCTTCAGCCACACGACGCGATATAAGCGCTAAATCACCTGCCTCCTGAGCATTTCTGCCGAATAGAATTCCCCAGCCTGTGTCAGCAACCGCAAACACATCATCATGACCTGCATGAACATTAAGTGATTGCGAAGTAAGTGCGCGCGAACCAATATGAAATACAATTGGAAGCCTCTTCCCGGAAATCGTAAAAAGTACTTCTTTCATCAAAACCAGACCCTGTCCTGAGGTAAAATTCGTTACTCTTCCACCGCTGACAGCTACGCCCTCACATGCTGAAGCGGACGAATGCTCCGATTCAGATTCAATAAAAAATAATTTCTCACCCCATAGATTTGTTTTACCCGCAGCAATGGCTGCTTGATATCCCGAGCCCATTGTCGTGGAAGAAGTGATAGGATATGCACAGCCACCCTGTGTTATTTGTGAATCAACCCATACAACTGCTCCGGCTCCATCAGTGGTAGTGGGAATTCCCGGAAAGGGGAAACCGTTACTTTTCATTTACTATTCCTCATTTCTCGCTTGTTATAGCGAACTTTCAATATCTATTATCGCCAATTTTATTCTGATGTTTAGCGACTTTATTTCTTATTTATCTGTCTTTTGCAACTACCTTACTTCTGCTTTTCCGAACCTCAAATATATCAATATGCTAAAGTAATGTCAAGCAGAAAAGGGCGGAAAATAAGACCTATTAAGGATTGTAACGGGATGAATCGTGGGAATATTCGTTCCTTGAGTTATCTGAACCTGACAGGTTCCCGTGCCGGTAAGAACATAATCAGGAGACGATTCCCTGATTTGTTCGAACAGAGGTTCACCCATCAACATCGACAGATCAAAGTTTTCCTGTTTATATCCGAATGTTCCCGCCATCCCACAGCAGACTTTCTCTATAGGAGATAACTTGATTCCTGGGATTTTGCGAAGTAGCTCCGTAATATCATATTCTGTTTTCTGCGCTCGATGTTGACACGGCTGATGATACACAACCTTCATCTCTACGGGTTTCCACTCACCTTTAAAAGCGTTTTTATTGTCGAGCTCGCCTAAATAATCAAATAAATCAGTCACCGCAGCCGCGACCTCCGAAGCCTCATCAGTTCCAAGAAGCTCCGGGAGTTCATATTTCAGCGCATATCCGCAAGAGCCGGATGACGTCAGGATTTTCAATCCTTTACGGACATAAGGGAGGAGTAACTCTACATTTTGCTCCGCATCCGCTTTCGCTGCTTCTTTCTGTCCAAGCGATAAATTAGCCGCTCCACAGCAACGCCACTCGGGTAAGGTAGCCTTCACTCCGAGCTTTTCAAGGAGCCTCATGGTTGACTTCAGTTCACCTCTTGGGTCTGAATAGTGCGCATGGCACCCGCCAAAATACACTACTTCCTCACTGTATGCTTCCATCTGGTATGGGAACGTTTTGTTCTGAAGAGAACCTTTCACAAATTTTTGCATCTTTCTCTTCGGGTGAATGCCGATAACTTTTGATAGGAGTCTTCTAAATAATCCAATCCTTAAAAACAGATTGGAGAACGGACTGAGTAAAGAACCGATTTCAGATACTTGTTTCGTTGCGCCAAGAATTATTTCTCTTATTCCCTGCTTATTTTTGGAAACAAAATACGCCCGCGCTTCCTGGGCAAGACCCGGTATATTCACTTCTGTCGGACATTCTACCAGACACAGCTTACAATTAACGCATTCGTCAATTACCGATTTAAACTCTAAGTCCAAAAGCAATTCCGAATCTAATTTACCCGAAAGAACGCCTCTCAGTAAATTAGCCTTTGCCCGGGCAGTGGATGTCTCATCATTTGTTGTGAATGCCACAGGACAATATTGTGTACATGTGCCGCATCCATGGCAAAGCTCGGCGGTCGAACTCCATTTATCCTTATCAATAAACGTATCCGTCTTATTTACTGAATAATTTATTCCATAACGCAGGTTATCAGATACGTGTTGAGGAGATTCCGAAACTATCTTACCCGGATTCATCAGGTTATTCGGGTCGAACAATTTTTTTATCTTCTCGAATACAGGGTATAATTCCGGGTAAAAATCTTTCATATATGGCGTGCGGGCAAGTCCGTCTGCGTGCTCACCCGTCATTGTCCCGTTCATTTCTTTCACAACTTCGTGAACACGCTGGGCGATGGTGTTCATTTTCTTGAGGTCGTCCTCGTTTTTCAAATCAAGCATCGGACGAATGTGTAAATTCCCGTTGCCGGCATGACCATACGCTGTCCCATTCAATCCCATAGATTCAAAAATGCCGGTGACTTTCTTCAGATATTCTCCCACCAGCGAGTAGTGGACAGTGCCGTCTTCCGCAAAGGCGACAGGTTTTCGGCTTCCCTTGATTTTACTCAGTATCCCTACTGCCGCTTTTCGTACCGACCACAACCGTTCCATCTCTTCGGGATTAGTGGAACGCTTCACCGAAAATGCGGGTTTCGCGGTTCCGTGAATAGCATTATCCGCCTCGTCAAGCTGCTCTTTTACTTCTTCATCGGAATCTCCGAAAAATTCAGCGAATAATATATATTTAGCTTCAGCTGGTACGACTTCCCGTAGGTGCGGATCCGCCTCCAAAGACAGATCCACCAGCTTATTGTCGATCATATCAAGAGCGGTAGGCTCAAGTTCCATTAATTTATTTACGCACTCCCCCGCATCTTCAAGTCTTGAGCAAGAAACCAGTAAAAACCCTTTTGAATTTGTCATTCGGGTGAGTTTGAGTTTTGCTTCGGTTATCACGCCAAGCGTTCCCTCGGAACCGACTATCAGTTTGCTAAGATCGAATTTATCATTATTGATAACATCATAGACATTGTAACCGGAAGAATTTTTATTCACATTGGGAGCCGAAGCGCTGATCAATTCTCTATTTTCATTTATCAGATCAAAAACAGCTTTCGGAATTTTCGATGTTGACCGACCATTAATATCTTCAAAGTTCATAATAGATGACGTCATCGGTTCTCCGTTCGCGGTCACAAATGTGAGAGATTCGATCCAATCTTTCGTGGAGCCGTATTTCAGCGTATGCGGTCCCGCTGCATTGGTGCCGAGCATCCCGCCAATTGAGCAGAAATTTCCGCTGGACGGATCAGGCGCAAAATGCAGACCTTTTGAGCGAAGGGATTTGTTCAATTTGCCATATATCAATCCGGGTTGTACTGTAGCTATATCGCCATCTATGCTGATTATTTTGTTCATATATTTTGTGAAATCAAGAATAATTCCCGTTCCCAATGCGGCTCCCGCTAATCCGGATCCTGCTCCTCTTGCGGTAATTGGGACTCCGGTTTCCGACGAGTACTTCACCGTCTTTTGGACATCATCCGCGTGCCGAGGCACAACTATAACCAAAGGAGTAAGTTCGTAGATACAAGCGGCTGTGCTGTAAAGTTGGCGCGAAATATTGCTGGATAAAACGTCTCCATCAATAAAAGAGCGAAGATCGTTAGCGACTTTTATATTATCGCTAAACGCCGAACTCATAATAGCGTTACCCGCACCATCTCCCCTGCATTCAATTCAGAGACACCGTGCGGCAGTTCCACGTAACCGTCCGCATTGGACATACTGGTTATTACGGAAGAGCCTTTGAAGACCGGACGAGCTTTACCGTTTTCAATCTTCACCGTCACGATCTGATGCGATTCTGATTTCGCGGTTATTGTTTCGCCTAATTCCACTTCAATTTCGGAATTATAATCAGCAGAACTATTACGAGAAATTTTTCTGATCATTGGAGCGAGCAACACGTTCGCTATCGTGAGACATGAAGTCGGATAACCGGGCATTCCTACTACTAAACTGTCACCCACCTTGCCCAGGAGACCGGGCTTCCCGGGTTTTGCCGTTATTCCGTGATAGATAACTTCTCCGAGATTCTTAATAGCGTCCACTATCAAATCTCTTTCGCCGACGCTTGACCCGCCTGTAAACGTTATTATATCGGCATCAGAAGACTGTATGGCTTTTTCGATATTTTCCACGCTGTCACGGACGATAGGAAGTTTTACAGATATGCCTCCCGCTTTCGATATTACCGCTGCAAGCGTGTATGAATTCGTATCATAAACCTGACCGACCCCGAGTTCTCCTCCTACTTCAACAATCTCATCTCCGCTTACAGCAATCGCCACAACCGGTTTAACATAACATTTTAATTCCGGAATTCCGACGGAAGCGGCAGCTCCGATATGAGCGGAGTGCAGGAGAGTTCCACTTCTCAAAATGACATCCCCAACCTTGATATCCTCTCCTAAAAGTCCGAGACAGGAACCTTCCGGCACCGGAGTCTCAAGAACAATTGAATCCGGTCGCTCCACAATGTCCTCAAATGGAATAACGGCATCCGCTCTTTCCGGCAGCATTCCACCGGTAGCAATTTTAAAGCACTCGCCTCTGTTGAGAACATTCTTCCCGGAATCACCGGCAAATATTTCTCCGATCATCTTTAGCGAGACAGTTACATCCACGGAAGCTGAAGACGTATCATCAGACATCAACGCATAGCCGTCCATCGCTGCGCGTGTGTAATCCGGAACATTCAAAGCTGATATCAGTTCTTCTGCATGGACTCTTCCTAAGGCATCTTCGAGTTTTACTTTTTCCGTTCTTTCAATAGGAATTGAGACTTCTAATGACTTTTTGAGAGCTTCATCAAAGGGTGTTAATTTTCCAAATGCCCTCATCAGCGTGTCGCTTCCCAAACAAGATGTCCAAGGTCGGGCAATATCAATTTCTCCATACCGAGCTTTACGGCATTCAGCGATCCCGGCAAACAGAACAGCAGAGTGCTTCCTGCAACTCCCGCAGTAGCCCCGCTTAGCATTGCCCGTGCGCCTATCTCATCATAACTCAAACTTCTGAAAAGCTCGCCGAAGCCTTCCATTGTTTTCTCCAATAACGGCTTCAGGGTCTGAATGGTGTTATCCCGGGACGCTATTCCCGTACCGCCTGTGGTGATAATCAGATTGAACTCGCCTGAACCGATTAATTCTGCCAGCAGATTCTTAATTTCTTCGGATTCATCCTTCAGTATCAGTTTCTTTTTAATCTGATGACCCGCTGAAATTAACGATTCGACAATATAACTGCCCCCCTCGTCGTTATCTTCTGTTCGGGTATCAGAAATCGTAACTACAGCACAATTCAGCGATTTTGGACCACTTTGTTTCTGATGTTCATGATAAGTCATAATAATGCAATATAACCATAATCGGACTGTCGGAGCAAGCGTGACTTGGACAAGTTGATTTGTGAAAAAAGATTTTTCGCTTAGAAGTCGAAACCTTTCTGCGCTTTAATTCCCGATTGATAAGGATGCTTTATCTCTTTCATTTCGGTAACCAAATCGCACTCTTTTATAATTGATTCAGTGGCTCCGCGTCCCGTGATAATCAGGTGTAGCCATTTCGGTCGCTGTCTCAAAAGTTCCAGGGCATCATCCTCATTTATCAATTCAGTTTGCAGAGCAACATTGAATTCATCGAGTATAATCATATCGTAAACACCTGACGTTATCTTCTCGAGAGAGAAGCTGAGCGCTTCCGCCGCTGCTTTTTTATGGTCCTCTTCAGGAAGTTTATCGTCCATTATTTTATAGAATCCGAGACCTTTTCGGAAAAAATCCACTTCAGGTTCCAGCTGTTTAAATCCCTCCATTTCGCCGTATTTCCACGAACCCTTAATGAATTGAATGACACATACCTTCCAGTTATAACCAACAGCACGAAGTATCGTACCGAACGCCGCTGTGGATTTTCCTTTACCGTCGCCTGTATAACAGGCGAGAATTCCGGTACGTTTATCCCGCTTCGGAGCTTTCATAATTTACTTAAAAAGTGAGGAGACGGCATTTTCCGCCATTCTTATGAATGAGCTTGGAAAAATTCCGATATGGATTACAGCATAAACGCATATAACCAACCCCAACCCTGCTGAATAGCTTGTGGGTAATCGTTCCCCGTCGGTCTCACCCGGTTTCATATACATATTGACTATCACCCTCAGATAGTAATATACGGAGATTAGACTATTCAGAACAGCTATGACTATCAGCCAGATAAAACCTTCATTCACGGCGGTGCTGAAAATATAGAATTTCCCCGTGAATCCTGCGGTAAGTGGGAAACCAGCTAACGCAAACATAAAAACTGTCATCGCTATAGATAGTGCGGGACGTTTTTTTGCTAAACCCGCATAGCTTTCCAAATCCAATTGTGACTCGTCTTTTCCTTCTAACAGCTGCACAACCGTAAACGCTCCTATATTCATAAAGAGATAGCCCAAAAGATAAAATAACATCCCGGCAGCTCCCACGTTGGAACCGGTCGTAATCGCCACCATCAGATATCCGGCATGAGCGATAGATGAATACGCAAGCATCCGCTTCACACTCCTCTGCTGCATCGCCAGAACATTTCCTACTGTCATTGTCAGTGCCGATAAAAGCCAGAGTAACGGTATCAGGTCAATATGGATTTGCGGAAAACTATATAATAATATTCTAAGCATCGCTGCAAACGCCGCTGCTTTTGTTGTGGTAGCCATAAATCCTGTGACGGGCGTAGGCGCGCCTTCATAGACATCAGGTGACCACATATGAAACGGAACGAGCGCTACCTTAAACGCCAATCCGACAAACAGCAAACTTATACCGATATATAGGAAAGTCACCCCGGTTGGAACGCCTGCCGCTTTGATCTCCATTAGATTTGTAGTTCCGAAAGCGCCGTATATAAATGCAATCCCGTATAATAAAAATCCTGATGAGAATGCTCCAAGCAGGAGATATTTGAGTCCGGCCTCGTTGGAAATAAGTCTGTCCCGGAAATAGCCCACAAGCACATAAAGTGAGATTGAAAGCAGTTCCAAGCCGAGAAATATTATAATTAAGTCGGTTCCACGCGCCATAAATAACATTCCGGCTGAAGCAAAAAGCAGTAGCGAATAATACTCTCCACGATGCCAATCCCGCTCCATAAAATATTCCTTACCGGCTAAAACTGTCAACGTTCCACCGATTAGGACAATGAACGCGATAAATTGGCTAAATAAATCAGCTCGAACCATCCCACCGAATCCGCTGTTTCCATCACCGCCATATGTCAGAACCATCATAAATGCTAAAATAAAAACACTGAATGCCGTCCATTGGTGAAAAGATTTTCGTTCTTTCATAAATAACTCAAGAAACAGCATCAGCATTCCGCCGATAGACAACACTATTTCAGGCATTATAACGTTGAAATCAGATATGCTTAGCTGGAAGTCCAATCGGTTATTTCTCCAACTCCAATTCTATATTTTTTGTTTGTATGAGCGGCTTTTCTTCACATAGATCATAAAGTTTCATTATTTCGTTGAATTTTCCGCTGACACTGCCCTCGGCATGAATCGCATAGTTATGTTCAGGCGCATATCCTTCAGCGCCCTTTGCCTCGGGATGTATTGTCTCTTTCGGATCATATTCTGCCGACATCGAAATGGATTCGTGAAGATCTTCAAATATGCCCTTCAACATTTTACCATAATTTTCTGCGTATGCGCTGTACTCAAACTTAAACGATGCGGCAACCAATTTAAGTTTTGAGACTATCGATACTTCTAAATGTTTTCCATCTTTTTCAAAAACATCCTCGATTATATCTACCAGCGATTCGTCCATAACTACATGTGTGTGAGTCGAAGATGCGTCGAAAAACTCTTTTATTCTCTCTGCGATAGTCGTTCGGTTGATGTTATGTTCGTTATTGAACAAAACTCGTGACGAAGAATTAGCTCCAGCCGCAATTCCCCGCAAAAGCCCTTTAACGAATTCTTCATGACCTTCAATTACTAATTCATATTGATTATCACTCATTGTTTCCTCCTAAAAAAATATCAAATCCACTAAAATAAATATCGGCATAAGAATCACTATAGAATATTTAAACATATATCCGAAAAAACTCGGCATCGGAATCCCTGATTCTTCCGCTATCGATCTGACCATAAAATTCGGCGCGTTTCCTATATATGTGTTTGCTCCCATAAATACCGCTCCGGTGGATATTGCCTTCAGAAATATTTCCTTCTCGGCTATCAATTTAGCCACCGCGGCGCTCTCGGGAATGCCGGCGTAGAAATTGCCAAGCGCTGTATTGAAAAAGGTCAGATAAGTTGGGGCGTTATCAAGAAAGCTGGAAAGAATACCCGTAACCCAAAAGAAATCGGAGGGTGTTTTCACAGCTGCTATCAGCCATCCGAAGCTGCCTTTTTCACCGGCCTTCAATATCAACAGGGCGGGAATAATAGTCATAAATATCCCTGCGAAAAGATATGCTACTTCCTTTATCGGAAACCAGCTGAATTCATTATCTTTACGTATTTCAGCTGAAGTAAATTTCAGAGATAACAACCCCATAATTACAATAGCTACATCCCTAAGAATGTTTTGCACTTCTAAATGAACACCGCCCAATTCAAACGAAGCGCCATGCCAGAGACCGCTCTGAAGCACCGCAATTATAATACCTCCTAAGAAAATAAAGTTTGTTAATCCCTCCATTCTCAGTGGTTCAGGCGCGCTCTGAACCTCTTCAGGTTTTTCCTCTTTTTTATAGTAATACGAGTCGAACAAATAGAACAGAATTAATAACAGAACAGAAACGAACAACATATGAGGAAGTAAATTCATTGTCCAGAAAAAGGGAACAGAATGAAGAAATCCTAAAAAGAGAGGCGGGTCTCCCAACGGCGTAAGCGAGCCTCCAACATTGCTTACAAGGAAGATGAAGAAAATAACTATATGCACTCTATTTTTACGCCATTTGTTTGCTCTTAACAACGGTCTGATAAGTAACATTGATGCGCCCGTTGTTCCAATCATAGACGCTAATATCGTTCCTATAATCAATATCACCGTATTGACTTTGGGTGAACCCTGAAGAGTTCCCTTTACCAATATCCCGCCGGAAGCAACGAACAATCCCCAGAGCAGAATAATAAACGGTATATAGTCGATAAGATAAATATGCAAAATCTCTTCTACCGCATTACTCCCATATATATACAAAAACGGAATCGCAAATAACGCTGCCCACATAGCTGCTAACTTTGGAAAGTTTTGATGCCAAAAATGAGGCGCAAACAGCGGGAAAAGCGCTATTGAAAGAAGAATACCCACGAATGGAATCACACTCCATACCGGAAGTGAACTCCCTAAATCAGGATGTCCCTCTCCTCCGGACGCCATTGATATTCCGGGTAATATGAAAAGTAACAGAACGGTCAGAACGAGTTGACAGAGCTTATTTGTCGTAATCAAATTCATTTTCTTCCTTTTATTTTAATTTCTTTCGGGGCGCAGAGGAGAAACATCCGGAGATATTTCCTGATTATCGCCATTGGAGTTTAAATTTATCCGGTTCAGTAAATGTGTCACAGATGGTTCGACTCTTTCAAGGATCGGTTTTGGATATACGCCGATAAATATTATCAGTACTATCAATGGAACTATCACCCATTTTTCCCTCAGTGACAAATCGCTTAAAGCTGAATTCTTTTCATCGGTTATCTTTCCGAACATTACGCGCTGATACATCCATAATAGGTACACTGCGGCAAGAATTACGCCCAACGCGGCAAAAACCGTAAGGAAAATACTATGTTTAAAGGAGCCGACCAAAATTAAAAATTCACCTACGAATCCGTTTAATCCCGGCAGCGCAAGGCTGCTGAGAACAACTATCAAAAATGAAGCCGCGTAAAACGGCATTACTTTTGCCAATCCTCCGTAATCGGAGATCATACGGGTGTGCCGTCTTTCGTATATGAAGCCTACTAAGATAAACAGTGCTCCGGTGGAAATACCATGATTTAGCATCTGTATCAGCGCGCCCTGCACCCCTTGCTGATTTAAAACAAAAATACCGAGAACAACGAAACCCATATGCGAAACGCTGGAATACGCTACGAGTTTTTTCATATCAGGCTGAACCATCGCCACCAGCGCGCCGTAAATTATCCCTCCGAAGACTGCAACCGCCAATATATAAGGCGCCATATACAGTGTAGCTTCCGGGAAAAGCGGGAGCGAATACCGGAGAAGTCCATAACCGCCCATTTTCAGGAGAACGCCCGCAAGTATCACGCTCCCGGCTGTGGGCGCTTCCACATGAGCGTCAGGAAGCCATGTGTGAAACGGAAATAAGGGTATTTTGATGGCGAACGACAGAGTAAAAGCCAGGAACATCCAAAGCTGGAAATCAAAGGGAAGATCAAGTTTATACAACATCAGTAAATCAGTAGTGGGGCTTCCAAACTGTTTAACGCTTTCAAAATAAAGCAGAAAGATAGCCACAAGCATCAAAAGGCTTCCAAACATAGTGTATAACATGAATTTAACAGTAGCGTAAATCCTATTCTCCCCGCCCCAGATGCCGATCAAGAAATACATCGGAATAAGCATCACTTCCCAAAAAACATAGAATAGAAACAGGTCGAGAGAGAGAAACACGCCAATCATACCTACCTCAAGAGCAAGCATGGCGATTAAAAAACCTTTAATATTTTCTTTTATCGAGTTCCACGACGATAGCAACGCCAGCGGAGTCAGCAACGTTGTCAAAACTACAAGAAACAGGCTTATGCCGTCTATTCCAATATTATAAGAAATCCCCCATTCGGGAATCCAGCTCAGCTTTTCATGGAACTGCATACTTGAAGTACCTATTTCAAACCGCACAAGCATAACCGCAGACGCAATAAAAGTCGCAAGAGAAAACCCAATCGCAGCTACCTTCATAAGCGATTTTTCCTTCGCCGGAATCGCCGCAACAGCGAGAATTCCTAATAATGGAATCAATATCTGGAGTGAGAGAATACCTATCATATTCTTACCCGAAAATAAAATATCCGATTATCAGTAACCCACCGATAAAAATTGAAAACGCATAGCTCTGCACTAAACCCGATTGTGTCAATCTCAGATAACTCCCGAATACTATTATTACTTTACCCGTTCCGTTTACGATACCGTCAATGACGGCTACATCGAATTTCTGCCAGAGAGCGATCGCCAGCCTCTTTGTGGAGCGAACGAAGAGCAGGTCATAAATCTCATCTACATAATATTTGTTCATCAATAGCGAATAGATAGATTTTGCTTTAATCGCAAGGGTGTCAGGCAAATCCTTTCGCCTCAGATAAAATAGATACGCGATAAAGATTCCTGCCAATGCGATTGCCGTGGAAATCGCCATTATAGTATATTCTTCGTTATGAGTGTGCGTCATTGAGGCGACGGGAATTTGTGCCACGTTCTCCTGCAAGAAATGGTGAAACTTATTCCCTCCGCCGAGAATCGCAGGAATGCCTAAATATCCTCCTACAACTGAGAGTAGCGCAAGAATAATCAGAGGGAGTGTCATCACATTTGGAGATTCGTGGGCTTTGTTCCCCTCCTTCCAGCGCGGCTCTCCATGAAAGGTAAGGAACAGTAGTCTGAATATATAAAAAGCGGTAAGACCTGCCACGATTACTCCAACAATCCAAAACCAGATGTTTCCAGCAGATGAGCTGTACGCTTGCCATAATATTTCGTCTTTGCTGAAAAAACCTGAAAGTCCGGGGATTCCCGATATAGCTAATGCTCCAACGAGAAACACAACGTAAGTTTTCGGAGTATGCTTTTTCAGCCCACCCATATATCGCATATCCTGTTCGTTGGAGAGTGCGTGCATTACCGAGCCGGCGGCAAGAAACATCAGACTCTTGAAAAAGGCATGAGTAAGAAGATGAAACATTCCCGCTGTAAACGCTCCCACTCCAAGCGCAAGAAACATATAACCGAGTTGACTGATAGTGGAATACGCTAATACTTTCTTGATGTCATTCTGCGTCAGCGCTATAGTAGCTGCAAACAGCGCCGTCGCTGCTCCGATAACCGCTATAAGAGCCATAGAAGTCGGTGCCAACACGTATAAAAAACTGCTTCGGGTTATCATATAGACACCGGCAGTGACCATAGTGGCGGCATGAATGAGCGCACTCACCGGAGTAGGCCCCGCCATTGCGTCGGGCAACCAGACGTAAAGCGGAATTTGAGCGGACTTACCGATTGCGCCGACAAAAAGAAGCAAAGTTATGGCGGTTATAACGCCGTCTCCAACCGCAAAACCATCCAGCTGCGAGAAAATTTCGCTAAACGTCAGACTTCCGAATGTGGTGAATAAAAGCAGAGCTCCTAACAGGAATCCGAAATCTCCTATCCTGTTTACAATAAAAGCCTTTTTCCCGGCGCTTGCATTCGCTTCATCCTCATACCAGAATCCTATTAACAGGTATGAGCAAAGTCCCACACCTTCCCATCCGAGGAACATAAGTAGATAGTTATCTGCTAATACAAGATTCAGCATCATAAATGTGAACAGGTTCATATATGAAAAAAATCGAGCGTATCCTGCGTCCCCTTTCATATATCCGATGGAATAGACGTGAATTAAAAATGCTACGCCTGTGACCATTACGGCCATCAATAGTGACAGTGAATCTATCTGATAGCTAAAGTTTACCTGAAGGTCGGCTACCGTAATCCAGGTGAAAAGTGTGGAGTGAAATTCCGCTCCCGGCTGATTAAGCCCTATGTATTTTGAAAGGAGAAACAGAGAAGCAGCGAATGAGAGAAAAATCGCTCCGGAACTCAGTATTCCCACTAACTTGTCGCCGATGCGTTTTCCATATAATCCGCTTAGCAAAAACCCGATTAACGGAAATAGCGGAATCAGCCAGACTATATTTATAGTGGAATTCACCATCTTAACAGATTCATCTCGCTGATATTTATGGATTCTTTATTCCTGTACATAGCAACTATAATCGCTAATCCCACCGCCACTTCTGCGGCAGCCAAAGTCATTACGAAAAATACGAAGATCTGACCGTCCACATTGCTCATATACCGGGAAAAAGAGACAAGCGTCAGATTTACGGCGTTCAGCATTAATTCTATCGACATAAAAACTATAATAGCGTTTCTTCGTATGAGAACTCCCATAACGCCGATGGCAAAAAGTATCGCTCCCAATCCGAGGTAATATTCTAAAGGCGGTGTCATTTCAGACTCCTTTTTGATAAAAGCACAGCGCCCACCAATGCGACTAACAGGAGTAGCGACGTAATTTCAAAAGGCAACAAATAAGTAGTGAAGAGCGTCAAACCAATATTCTCAACCGAGCCGAGTTCGGTATAATTTTCTGCTCCACCGTTTAATAAATTAACCGAACCCGCAATTAGCGTGAAAATAAACCCTAAAAACACCACAGAGAAAAAAGAAACCAAAATGATACGCGGATTTGAAAACGAAAAGAATTTAGTCTCCTTCTCAAGATTCAATAACATAATTACAAACAAGAAGAGGACCATAATGGCGCCGGCGTACACAATCACCTGCACAGCCGCAAGAAAATATGCTCCCAATAATAGAAATATTCCTGCCACGGAGAAAAGAGTCATAACAAGAAAAAGTGCGCTGTAAATAGTGTTTCGGCTGAAAATTACCAATAATGCGCTGACAATAGCCGTCGTCGCAAATATGAAAAACAGTGCGGTAATCAAAACGCTGCTCCCGTAAAGTTACTCAACATAAGTAATCCATGCCGCTGTAAGAATCAGGTTAAGAAGAGCTAACGGCAAAAGAATCTTCCATCCCAAACGCATTAATTGATCGTAGCGAAAGCGTGGAAGAGTCCACCTCACCCACAAATATAAAAAGAGGAAAAACGCCGTTTTAACTGCGAATGAAATAACAGAAATCAGCGCGCCTAACAGCCCCATCTCACTTTCGTTTACGAATGGAACATCCCAACCTCCGAAGAACAGGGTGACTATCAATGCCGAAGCCGTAATCATATTGGAATATTCCCCTAACATAAACATAGAATATTTAAAGCCGCTGTATTCCGTGTGATAGCCCGCCACCAGTTCCTGTTCCGATTCAGCTAAATCAAATGGTAAACGATTCGTCTCAGCAAAAATAGATACGACAAATATCAGAAATGCTATCGGTTGACGAAAAATGTTCCACATCTCGAACTGCGATTCCACTATGTCATTAAGTCTGAGCGAGCCTGTCAAGAGTATAATGCCAATTATTGAAAGCCCTAAAGCTATCTCATAAGAGATCATTTGCGCGGAGGAACGCAATCCGCCCAACAGAGAAAATTTGTTGTTGGAGCTCCATCCGCCCAGCACAACGCCGTAAACACCGAGAGAGGTAATTGCAAAAACGAAGAGGATACCGATGTTAATATCAACGATCTGAAAACTTATATGCCTTCCGAAAGCTTCTATCCCTGAACCGAATGGAACTACTGAAAATGTCAGCAGAGCGGGGAATAGCACCATAGCAGGAGCCAAAGTATAGATTATTTTGTTTGCTCTTGTGGGAAGTATATCCTCTTTTAACATTGTTTTTACGCCATCCGCAATAGGCTGAAGCAATCCCCAAAATCCGACCCTATTGGGTCCGTGCCGTTCCTGAATGAAACCGGCGACCTTCCGTTCTGCAAGAATGAGATATGCCACGGTGAAAAATATTCCCCCGATTACAATCAGAATTTTAGTTACGATTATTGCCAGATCAATCAGCATCAGGCGGAGACCTCTTTCATTTCTTTAATTTTACTATCTATTGATATGCCGAGTGAGCCTAATGATTCGGAGCTGATATTCTCAAATCCTTTAACGCTACCTGCTATTTCATCTGTGATCTCGTCCACCGTCTTGTAATCCATACCGTCGCATCCAAGCGCTTTACCGAGCTGAGACAGGACTTTCCAGTCTTCCCTCACACCTATTGGAGGTTCGATAACATTCATCAGCCTTTGCACTCTTCCACTGTCATTCAACATCGTACCGTTCTTTTCATAGTGAATAGATGCCGGTAATATCAGATCAGCGAGTTTGGCTGCATCAGACATATATGCCGATTGAACCGCAAAATAATCCAATTTTTTTATTGCTTCAAGATTTGCTTCATTCATATAATCAGAAGTTGCCCCGTAATGCAAATAAACAGCTTTAATCTTTCCTTTAAACGGATCGTTCTCATCAGCTGAATCCTTCAAACCCATCATTGCAATTGCGCCGTTTCTGTTGGGTGTCTTATCGGGAGATATTCTAAATCCGCTCTTATATATTATCGGTTCGCCCTCTACTTTTCCGGGATTAATACATAAATTCTGTGCCGGAACGGACAAAGATTCTGCAATTTTCCGAATAAGATAATTCTCTTCGTTCGTACAATTTGCAGAACCCATAAACGATATATTATCAGGTGAAATATCACTGTCGCCGAGAAGACTTTTCTTCAGTGATTCAAACGCCTCAGTCCAGGATACCGGTTTAAAACTATCGCCTTCTTTAATCATCGGGGATTGAATCCGCTCAATTTTATCCGAGGAATGATATCCGAGTCTGCCATCATCACACATCCAAAAACTGTTCACTTCATCATTTCTGCGAGGCTTAATCCGCTGAATTTCGTTTTTAGTTGTCCCGACCTTTATGTTGCACCCGACCGAACAATCCTTGCAAATCGTTTCAGTTTCAGTAAGATTCCAAACCCTCGTTTTATGTAAGAAATCGTTGCTTACAAGACTTCCTACAGGGCATATATCAGCCGTATTTCCGGACAGCTTATTATCCAAAGGTTGACTATCTCTTACATCTATAATAGAGTTATAGCCTCTGTTTCGCACGATCAGCTGAGGGTCTCCCACTATTTCATCACAAAAACGAATGCATCTTGAGCAGAGCACACACCGGTTAGGATAAATCCAGATTTCATGCCCGAGTTGTTTCTTCGGATTTACCCGCTTTTCCTCTTCAAACCGACTATGCGCGTTTCCGTGAGCAAAAGAATAATCCTGAAGATAACACTCTCCCGCCTGGTCGCACACCGGACAGTCAATCGGATGATTCAGAAGCAAAAGCTCCAGGACTCTCGAACGAGAATCTTTGACCTCTTCAGATTCTGTCCGGACTACCATATCATATTTCCCGTCAACTTTTTTGTCTTGAGGAAGCTCGCCAATCGTAACATTGCAGGATATCTGAAGACCCGGCATCCCGTCAACCTCAACGCAGCACATCCTGCAATTACCGGCGATTGATAGTCCCTCGTGATAACAATAATGGGGTAGATCAACACCGTTATCTAACGCTACCTGAAGAAGGCGAGAGCCTTTTTCGACTTCTAATTCTTTATCGTTAATCTTAATAAACGGCATTAATTTCCATTGTTATTTTGTTCCGATTCTGTTGGGATCAACGATTTTTTATTCTCGATATAGTAATCAAATTCCTCTCTGAATTTATCTATATAGCTTTTTACCGGAGCAACAGCTGCGTCGCCAAACGGACAGATGGTTCTTTTTTCTATGCTCCTGCAAATATCAAGAAGAAGTTCTACATCGTTTCTTCTGCCGTTGCCATTCGTTATTCTGCCGAGAATCATTTTCATCCAGGGAACCCCTTCCCGGCACGGTGTGCATTGACCGCACGATTCATGCGCATAAAATTTGGAAAGATTATAACATGCATCCACCATATCGGTATATTCATCCATTACAATAATTCCAGCCGAACCTAACATACTGCCCGCCTCCGCTAAGGACTCATAGTCGAGATTTATATCTATCTCGCTTTCAGTCAGCACAGGGGTGGAAGAACCTCCCGGAATAACCGCCTTTAATTTTCTGTTGTGTAATATCCCGCCGGCATGCTCGTATATCAATTCTTTCAGCGATGTGCCCATCGGAAATTCGAATACTCCCGGATTCCTCACATGCCCCGAGACACAGAATAGTTTCGGACCCGCGCTCTTTTCCGTCCCGATAGACTTAAACCAATCAGCTCCACGCAATATTATGTGGGGAACACAGCTCAGGGTCTCCACATTATTGACTATTGTTGGAGAACCGAGATAACCTTCAACGGCAGGAAAAGGAGGCTTGATTTTCGGATAACCGCGTTTACCCTCTAAGGAGGTCAATAACGCCGTTTCCTCGCCACAGATATATGCGCCTGCCCCGCGTGTAATCAGAATTTCTAAATCGTAACCGCTATTCAGAATATTTTTTCCGAGAAAACCTTTTCCTTTCATTTCCTCAAGAGCTTCCAAAAGCAGTTTGGTCTGTTCGGCGAATTCGCCCCTGATATAAATAAAAGCCGTATTAGCGCCAATTGCGTATGATGCGATGACTATTCCTTCTAACATCATATGAGGGTCTTTCTCAAGCATGAGCCTGTCCTTGAACGTTCCCGGCTCCGACTCATCGGCATTACACACAAGGTATATCGGTTTTCCGGTGTTCTTCGGCACGAATCCCCATTTAACTCCTGCGGGAAATCCCGCTCCACCCCTACCTCTAAGACCGGAAGATTTTACAATATCGGTCACTTCTTCGGGAGAGAGCCCGCCTAAAATTTTCCTGAGCGCGTCATATCCGCCCGAATTTATATATGTCCCGATCTTATGGGAATTTTCTATGTTAATATTCCGGGTAAGAATTTTTTCCATCATTCAAACCTACCGAGAATTTTATCAATCATCTCATTATTCAAGTTTTCATAATACTCATCGTTTATCTGCATCATCGGCGCTGTATCGCACGAAGCAAGGCATTCGGCTTTCATCAGTGTAAATCGTTTGTCTTTTGTAGTTTCTCCTACTTCAATCTCGAGCTTGCTCTTAAGATAATCCAAAACAGTCGCAGAACCTCTCAGCGCGCAAGGTAGAGTATGGCAAATCCATATGACATTCTTCCCAATCGATTCTTTCTGAAACATCGTGTAAAAACTTGCCGTGTCTTCTATCTGCTGAACGGGAATATCCATCAGTTCCGAAAGGGCTTGAAGCGCATCAAATGAAAGGTAACTGAACTCTTGCTGCGTAATATGCAATGCGTTCATTAATGCAGACCGATTGTCAGGGTAAACCTCCATAAGATTTTTAATTTTACTTTTAGCGCTGTCTGAAAATTCGGATGGCATTATCTGTCCAGCTCTCCCGCTATGATATTCAACGAACCCAAATTAGAAACTATATCAGAAAACATCGCTCCCTTCATAAGTTTCTTAAAAATCGTGTAATTTATAAATGACGGTGGTCTTATCCTCACCCTATAAGGCTCTCTTCCTCCATTAGAAACTATGTAGAATCCCAATTCGCCGTTAGGCGTCTCTGTTCCCATGTAGATTTCGCCTACGGGAGGTAGTATCCCCCTGTTTTCCATCGTCACTTCAAAATGATGTATCAGGCCTTCAATAGTCGTGTAAACTTCGTCTTTTCCGGGTAACATAAATTTCGAATCAGGATCGATATTCACATGCCCGTCAGGAAGATTATCAAGTACCTGCTCAATTATCTTCATTGACTGTCTTAATTCTTCCATCCTGACCAGATAGCGGTCGTATGCATCTCCGTTTTCCCCAACGGGAACTTCAAAATCAAAATCTTCATAGGAGGAATAAGGCATATCCTTTCGGACATCATACTTAACGCCTGACGCCCTTGCAACAGGACCGGTGAGGCTGTATTTCAGCACATCCTCTTCGCTGATTATTCCTATATCATAAGTCCTGTCCTGAAATATTCTGTTATGACTTAGGAGCTTCTCAATTTCATCTATGGTTTTCGGAAACTGCGCTAACCACTTTCTCACCGCATCGGGAAATTCGTCCGGAAGGTCTCTCATTAGACCCCCAACGCGGGTATAGCTTGTCGTCAACCGCGCTCCTGTTGCCCATTCGAAGAGATCATATAATTTTTCCCGTTCTCTGAATCCATAAAGAAAGACGGTCATAGCCCCTAAATCCATTGCTGCTGTTCCGATAGCGACAAGATGATCAGCAATTCGAGAAAGTTCTCCCATCAATACTCTGATATATTGAGCTCGTTTCGGCACTTCAATTCCAAAAAGTTTCTCTGCGGCTACAGAAAACCCAATATTATTCGATAGCGGTGAGAGGTAGTTCATCCTGTCGGTAACCGTCACAAACTGGTTATACGACATATGTTCTGCAAGTTTTTCGAATCCGGTGTGTAGAAATCCGATATGGGGTTCTACATCAACCACGATCTCTCCGTCGAGCTCCATTACAATTTGGAGGGTTCCGTGAGTTGCGGGATGTTGAGGTCCGAAACTGAGCTTCAATGTCTCGGTGTGCAGATCTTCTGAAGTTTTACTCAATCAATACCGCCCGCTTTCCCGTTGTATGACCTTGAACGAATCTCTTTCTCCTCTTCCCTTCAGCGGATAATCCTTCAGCAGAGGATGTCCCTCATAATCATCAGGCAGCAAAATTCTTTTTAAATTGGGATTACCTTTGAATTTTATTCCGAATAGATCCCAAACTTCTCTCTCGAGCCATTCAGCGGAGCTCCACATCCCGACAGCAGAGTCAATCTCCGTCTCATCAGCGGGTAAAAACGCTTTGATCAACACCTGATTCATATTGTCCACATTTCTAAGGCAATAGACTACAGCCAACCTGCCGGGAGCTTCCATTTCAAGATAATCAACGGCTGTCAGGTCGGTTAAGAATGTAAGTTTTAAATCAACGTCAAATACGCAATATTCTAATATATCCAGAATTTTTTTACTCTTGACAGATACTGAAACAGTTCCATGAAATTCATTGCCGCTTATAAACTCATCACCGAATTTTTCGGAAAGTTTATTCTCAAGATCAGAGAAAAATTTCGATACGTCCGTCATTTCAGTCCCAATCGAGAGCGCCCATTTTCCAAACGTAAATGAATCCTACCAATAAGATTCCGAGAAATGTCAACATCTCTATGAAAATAAATGTTCCGATTCCAAGCAACTCTTTGAAAACCACTGCCCATGGATACATAAAGACAACTTCTATATCAAAAATTATGAATATTATGGCTACCATAAAAAACCGTATGGAGACTCTGATTCGAGCAAATGACGTGGGTGTTGTGCCTGATTCATAAGGCTCAAGATCCTGTTTAGAGCGTTGTTTCGGTTGAAGTAATCTCGGAAGAATCAACATTGATATTACTATTAATCCAACGATGGAGACTAATATTAATAACGGGAGGTATTCTTGCAGCATCAGCTGTTTTTTTCCGGTTTTCCTTTGGAAATATTATCGAGCCTGTAAGCTCTACGCTGTTCCGCTGCTTCGTATCTTTTTATTTCTATCTCCGATTCCGGTTCAACAGTCGGAACTTTAGCAGGTCTTCCATTTTCATCAAGCGCTACGAAAGTAAGATATGCCGAGCTTGTATGAAATCTTTTGCCCGTCAGCGGATCTTCCGATTCTACACGAACTCCAATCTCCATTGAAGTATCATGAGTATAATTCACCGACGCTCTCAATAATATCATATGACCGATTTTGATTGGATAACGAAAATCGAGTGAATCTACTGAAGCGGTTACTACGGGTTTTCTACAGTGGCGAACAGCGCTCATTGATGCTGCAATATCTATCAGATGCATGACTCTGCCACCGAGCATATTGCCATGAGTATTAGCATCGTTCGGCAGGACTATTTCCGCCATTTGAATTTGTGAATTAGATACTTTTTTTCCGCTCACTTTATACTTCCGACCTTAATATTCAATTGTGGTCACCTCCCAAAACTTCCCCCGATGACCGTTAAAATTATTTATCCGGACGGAAAAATATAGGGAATAGGCTGACTAATTTCAAAGGGTATTTTGGTCGAATTGGCTTTACCGATTCCCCTTGAAACCACTTTTAAAATATAAGTTTAGTGTCCTGTGAGAATCTTTAAAGAAGCTTGAGCAAAGCCTGCAAGAGGAGCCCAATACAATCCTAAAAAGAGCGCCGGAAAAGCTAATACGCCTATTATGATAATAGGAGTTTTGGAGATAGGAGGCGATGCTTCGGCAGCTTCACCACGCACGAACATCGCTCGCAAGACCCGCGCATAATAATAAAGAGAAACTACGCTGTTCAGCGCTCCTATGATTGCCAGCGAGTAATATCCGGGTCCGCTTTGAATGAGCGCCGCAAAGAGATAAAACTTTCCGATAAAACCTACAGTGGGTGGAATGCCGGCAAGCGAAAAGAGAAAAATACCCATACAAATAGCTATGAACGGAGCCTTAAAAACAAGTCCGTTATAACTGTCTATCTCTTCTGAGCCAAACCTATCCGATATATTGAGAACTACAAAAAAAGCTCCGAGGTTCATCAAATAATATGCCGAAAGGTAGAACATCATTGCGAATAGCCCGTCTTGCGTTAGTACAACAATTCCCATAAGTACATATCCGGCATGGGCGATGCTCGAGTAGGCAAGCATCCTCTTAACGTTATCTTGTTTTAACGCTATAAGATTGCCAAAAGTCATTGTTATCGCGGAAATCCACATCATTATATTAGGCCAATCCAGCTGTTCTATGGGTAACCACTCTGAAAGGGCAACAGAACCCTGGGATACAAACGCAGTATTGAAGAATCGAATTAGCAGCGCAAATCCCGCCGCTTTCGGACCTACAGAAAGAAAAGCGGTAAATGCTGTCGGCGCGCCCTCGTAAACATCAGGCGACCAGAAATGAAAAGGAACAGAAGCTATTTTATAACCGAATCCTGCAAGAACCATAAGAAACGCTACCAAAACGGTAAGACCGCCTGCGTTTCCCTCTGAAAGCAGCCGCCCGATTTCTGATATATCCAGTGTTCCCGTCAGGCCGTATAGAAGCGAAAATCCATAAAGCATTATCCCGGAAGAAACACCTCCATAAATTACGTATTTCAATGCCGCTTCGCTGGAACGTCGCGATTCTTTTAGAAAACCGGCCACGACATATGAAGCGATGCTGACGAGTTCAAACCCAATATAAGCCATCAGCAAGTTTTTGGCTGATGCCATAAAAAACATACCAAGCGTAATAGCTAAAATCAGGGTATTGAATTCGCCGTGTAATCTATTTTTCATTTCAGATGAAGTGGAAGAGATCACTACAGTGAAAAATGCCGCAAGAACAAATAAGAATTTAAAGAAAAAGGAAAATGGATCCTGCGCGACCATACCGGAAAACAGACTCATTTGAACGTCCGAATATGAGGAAAAGAGAGTGAGCAAGGTCAATACCAACCCGGCGGCTGTAACGTACACTGTATATACCGATTCCCCTTTCTTCAAAAATAGGTCATATACGATGACCACCAATATGGTCACCACCAACGTTATTTCAGGAAGAAAGTAGCTTAAGCTGCTGATGTTATCCATTTATCTCTGTTTCCGTTATTGAATAGCCGTTGCCGCGCCGTTCTGCACCATCTCAATAATTCCATTCATTGTCTCCGACATCATACCAAGAATCGGCATGGGGTAAAATCCGAGAATTATCACAATCACTGCCAACGGTACAACTGTGAATAGTTCCCGTCCGGTGATTTCAGGAAGCGACGCCCATTTTTCATTCAATTTGCCAAGGAATATCCTCTGATACGCCCACAAGAAATATGCAGCGTTCAGCACTATTCCGATTACCGCAATACCTGTGAGCCAACGGAACGTGGTTGAACTGTGCGCCGAGCCGAATCCTCCGATTAATGAGAGCGTCTCACTTATGAATCCGGAAAATCCCGGTAGCCCTAAACCGGCAAAGAATGCTATTGCCACCATTCCGCCATAGAGCGGCATTCTGACCGCTAATCCTCCGAATCCGTTAACATCCCTGATATGTGCTCTATCATAAAGGACACCTACCAAAAGGAATAACATAGCGGTGATAGTCCCATGATTGAACATCTGGAAAACCGCCCCATTCATTCCGGCAGATGTTAAGGCAGCCATTCCGAGAAGACTGAAGCCCATATGACTTATACTTGAATAGGCAATCAACCTCTTTAAGTCAGTCTGAGCAAGCGCGCACAAAGCCCCGTATATAATATTTATGACCCCCAAAACCGCTAACGGAACGACAAACCAGAGCGTTGCGTCGGGTAATATTGAAAAATTGAGCCGAAGAATTCCGTAAACTCCCATTTTCAAAAGCACTCCGGCTAAAATCACGCTAACTGCCGTCGGCGCTTCCACATGAGCATCGGGTAACCATGTGTGGAATGGAAATATGGGCACTTTAATCGCAAATCCTATAAACAGCGCAAGGAATACCCATTTCTGGAACTCAAAGTCATAGGTCGTCTGCATTAATTCAAGCATATTAAAAGTGTGCGGATCGTTGTAAAAATATAAAGCAAGCATGGCAAGCAGTATTAGTACGCTGCCAAACAGCGTGTAAAGAAAAAATTTAATGGAAGCATACTCTCTTCTCGGGCCTCCCCAAATTCCGATAAGGAAATACATCGGCAGAAGCATAACTTCCCAAAATATATAAAACAGGAAAAAGTCAATGGAGACGAAGACACCCATCATACCTGCGTCAAGCAACAGGAATAGCGCAAAATACGCCTTTACAGATTTATTAATGTTCCATGATGCAAAGATACAAATAAATGACAGCAATGCGGTGAGAAGCACCATTGGAGCGCTCAAACCGTCCACTCCCATAAAATATTCGATGTTGAACGCAGGAATCCACGAGTAATGCTCGGTAAATTGCATTGCGGTAGTAGTCCTATCGAAAACAAGGAATAGTTGTATTGCGAGCCATAACTGAAGCCCGGTGGTCACAGCGGCTATCACTTTTACCACATGACTCTTATCTCGTGGAATTAGTAATATAACCAGCATTCCGAAAACAGGTATAAAGGTTAACGCCGAAAGTAAATAATTTTGCATATTATATAAAAACCTCCATTAACTAAGATAGCGCCTGAAAGACGAAGAATATCAATATACCGACCAGGAGAAATGCTACGTAATTCTCAATTTTTCCTGTTTGGATTCTTCTAAGTCTGGAACCTAAAAACATAGAAATTAAAGCTGTACCGTTGACTGCGCCGTCAACAATATGATCGTCGAACCATCTGCTGACTCTCGAAATGTACAAGCCTACTTTCGCTGTACCATTAACCGCTCCATCAACGATTTTAATATCAAATTTCGCGCTGACCCGCGATAAACCTAAAACGCCCCTAACGACAGAAGCACCGTAAAATTCATCAAAATAATATTTATTTCTAAGCAGAGTATAAATCGAAGATAGTGATTTTGAAACCTTCTTTGCCGACAGGCTTTTCTTGTAATAAAACAGATAGGCCAATAATATACCGGTACCCGCAACGAATATTGAGAGCCACGTAGCTATAGTATGAGCTGTTTCATGAGATACTGCATGCTCGACTGTCTCTCCTGCTGTCGCCACTGCTGTCGCTATGCTTGCAGGTTTTTGAATAAGATGTTGAAACCATCCCGCAAATTCGCCGACACCGGGTAGATTTTGAAATCCCGGCCAATTGTCTAATGTGATTAATATGGTCAGCGCAGCTAAAATCATCATTGGGATAGTCATCGAACTTGGAGATTCATGAATATGAGAATAAATTTCTTCGTCCTTTGGCTTTCCGTAGAATGTCAAAAACAATGCCCTAAACATATAAAACGACGTTAGACCTGCTGATACGAGCGCGAGTATGAATAAAATAATATGTGCCGGATTTGCAAGTCCGAAGACAAGCGCGGCAGTTAGAATGGCATCTTTGCTGAAAAACCCCGAGAAAAGAGGTACTCCTGAAATCGCCAGCGTTGCAATCAAGAATGTCCAGAAGGTAATAGGCATCTTTTTCCTGAACCCACCCATCTTAAACATATCATTAGTATGAGCGGCATGGATGACGCTTCCCGCTCCTAAAAAGAGAAGCGACTTGAAAAAAGCATGGGTTGTCAAATGCCAGATTCCTGACACATAACCGCCCACTCCTAACGCCATTATCATATAGCCAAGTTGAGAGACTGTGGAATATGCCAATACCTTTTTTATATCCTTTCGGACTATGGCGATAGTTGCAGTGATGAAAGCGGTTATCGCTCCTACATAAGCGATGAACAATAACGCTCCCGGTGAGAAGAACGGGTAAATTCTCCCAACCATATATACACCTGCCGCGACCATTGTAGCAGCATGAATCAGTGCGCTTACCGGCGTTGGACCTTCCATAGCGTCGGGAAGCCAAATATGGAGAGGCACCTGTGCCGACTTTCCGATAGCCCCCGTGAACAGCAGTATGCCTGCTGCCGTGAGCATCCCATCTTTTATTTGCCCTGCTTGAATACCCGCAATAATGTCACCGTAATTAAATGAACCAACACTTGAGAAGAACAGCAGTATTCCGATGAAAAAACCGAAATCGCCAATACGATTAACGAGGAAAGCTTTCTTGCCAGCATCGGATGCCGAATCTTTTTCGAACCAAAATCCAATGAGCAGATATGAACTGATTCCAACGAGTTCCCATCCTATGTACAACCCGAATAGATTATTGGACAATACAATTATCAACATGGAGAATGAAAAGAGCGAAAGAAACGCGAAATATCTATTATATCTTGGATCATCCTTCATATATGAAATCGAATAAATATGAACAAGACTGCTGACCAATGTTACGATAAATGCCATCATAATCGTCAGGTTATCTACCAATATCCCTAACTCTATTTCAAATCCAATAAGGGTTATCCACGTCCATTTCCATTCGGCGCTGAAAGTCGGATCATATCGAACGAACAGCATATAGGCGAATATTGCCAATGCCAACGAAAATGACGAGAGAATTGCGGCAATAGATACCCAATCACCTTTTCGCGGAAGTCGCTTCCCGACTAAGATGTTCACGCCGAAAGCAAGCAACGGCAGGAACAGCATAATAATTGCATATAATATTATTGTATTCATCTAAAATCTCATTGAATCCGCTTCGTCCACATTAATAGATTGGAAATTGTTGTATATGTTCAAAACGATAGCAAGCGCTACGGCAGCTTCCGCCGCTGCAATAATTATTATAAAAATTGCGAACATTTGTCCATCCATCGAAAAAATACCATAACGTGAAAAGGCAACAAAGTTCAGGTTGGCGGCATTAAGGATGAGTTCAATGCCTAATAATATACCAATTGCATTTCTGCGCGACATAACCGCAAATAATCCGAATGAGAAAAGTAATGCGGACAACACTAAAAAATGATATAGGCTTAAGGAAGTCATGATTCATCTTTCCTTGCGATATATACGGCGCCAATCAACGCAGCGAGCAGAAGAATTGATGTGACCTCAAAAGGAAGAAGATAATCTGTCATCAATAGCCGGCCAATTACAGACGCTGTCTCACGGACACCCTGATTCGAAGCGGCATTCCAGCTTTTTTCACTAAATATGATAAATAAGAGCAATAGGAACATCAATCCGCTAATTATCGCACCCGGTAATCGCGGCAGGTTTGATTGTGTAACCTCTATAACTGATTTTCGCGCTGTTAACATCACTCCGAAGAGCAGGAGCATCAACACTCCTCCAACATATATCAGTACCTGAGTGGCTGCTAAAAAATCAGCCATTAAAAGTCCATACAAACCGGCTATTCCGAAAAATGCGAACAATAATGCAAACGCTGAATATATTAAATTCTTGGAATAGATAACCACCCAGCTGGCGGAAATGGTCAATATTCCAAAGAGATAAAATACAAAAGTTTCCATCTGACTCAATTACTCCGTGAAATCATTTTTTTCTTCGTCCGGTTCGGAAGGTTGGGGTACCGCCTTTTTTGCCGCAATCTGTTTCTCTTTTTCTATCTTCAGTTTCTCCGCTTCCTCATATCTCACTCGCGCTTCATCAGGCGTAATGTTACCAAAATTATAATTCAGATTACTCCTGTCATACTCTGCAAATTCATAATCCGAAATCCAGTAAATACATTCTGTCGGACATGGGAACACGCACAACCCGCAATAGCAGCATTCCGCCATATCGATGTCGAATTTAGGAAACACAAATGTTTTCTTTTTTTCAAATTTTTCGGTTAGTCCGAGATCTTCACCCGGTCTGGCTTTTATAGTATCAATGTGAATACAGTCCACAGGACAAGCTTTATCACACTGATAACACCCTATACAATCTTCGATATCCACATGGAGCCTGTTCCGTGAACGATCGAACATAGGGGCTTTTTCACGCGGATACTGTAAAGTTATGGAACGCGTAAATAAGTGACCGAAAGTTATCTTCATACCTATCAGCACTGAAGTTATAGCAAGATATATATCGTAAAAATATTGTTTCATTATCGAATACTCTCAATCATGATGATAAACCTATCCATATTCCCGCACCTATTACATTCATAAAAGCAATCGGTACAAGTACCTTCCAACAAACATACATCAGTTGATCTACCCGTAGTCTCGGAAGTGTCCATCTGAACCATATCATTATAAGTACAAATGAAAACCCTTTTAGCGTCATCCAAAGGAGACCAACACCCGGCGAACTTGACGCACCGTAAATACCCTGCCATCCCCCAAGGAAAAGTGTAGAGACAATTATTCCGATTGCGAACATACTGGCATATTCCGCTAAGAAGAAAAATGAGAATCTCATTCCCGAATACTCAACATGAAAACCGGCAACAAGTTCTGACTCAGCTTCAGGAATATCAAAAGGGACTCTATTCGTTTCGGCAGTTCCTGCAATGAATAAAATAATGAACGCGATAAAATTAAATGGAGGGTTTTGCCATATCAACCAGTTAAAAATTCCTCCGTCCTGTGCCATTACAATATCTCTCATACTAAGGGAGCCGACCGACATTACTATTACGAGAATGGATAATCCAATGGGAATTTCATAACTAATCATCTGCGCTACCGACCTCATAGCTCCGAATAACGCCCATTTATTATTCGAGCTCCATCCTGCCATAAGAATTCCGATAACTCCCACCGATGAGACGGCTAAAATGTAAAAAATACCGATGTTGAGATCGCTACCGACTATCTTATCAGAAAATGGGAGAGCAGCGAACACCGCGAATGCCGCTAAAAATACTATATAAGGAGCGAGTTTAAATAGCTTCCTGTCAGCCAATGCGGGAATGAGATCTTCTTTGAGCAAGAGTTTGACAGAATCGGCAACTGTCTGAAGCCAGCCGTGCCATCCTCCCACTTCCATCGGACCGAGCCTATCCTGCATATGAGCGGCAACCTTACGTTCAAACCAGATGACGACCATTACGTAAACTGCGATTCCGGTGAAAACAAATCCGCCGTAGGTAAACATCAAAATGGGAGTCAGGAACCATGCAGGAACTATTTCAATTCCCACAACGTTTTCAGTTACTAAATTTATGAAATATTCCATCTTACCGGTCAATTTCTCCCAGCACGATGTCGATACTTCCGAGCAATGCGACAAGATCAGATATTAATAACCCTTCTCCTACATCTGCGATGGAACTAAGTGATGAAAACGCAGGCGAACGCATCTTAAGTCTGTGCGGCGTATCGCCTCCTTTACTAACGATATAAAAGCCCAACTCACCTCTCGGATTTTCAGAACGAAAATAAACCGATCCTTCTTTGGCTTTCACCTTTCTCGGTACGGCGGATTTTACATTTTCATCAGCCGGCAATCCTTCCAAAGCCTGCCTGACAATCTTGGCTGATTCGTGCATTTCCAACACACGCACATAATAGCGGGACCAGCAGTCTCCGATAACTCCTTCTCGCCC
Organism: Candidatus Neomarinimicrobiota bacterium; assembly: GCA_022573815.1. Lineage (NCBI taxonomy): Bacteria > Pseudomonadati > Fidelibacterota > Fidelibacterota bacterium. Next base: position 50,141 of record JACZTG010000003.1, on the reverse strand, counting down.
GTCTCCTACTATTACATCCCAATCGAACTTATCGTAAATCGAATACGGTACATCACGGCGCAAATCCCAGTCAACGCCGGAAGCTCTAAGGTTAGGACCGGTAAGTCCCCATTCTATGGCGACATCGGGAGGAATAATCGCAACATTTGCCGTTCTACTGATAAATATTTTATTGAAAGAGAGCAGATCATCATATTCTTTAAGTTTCGGCCCGAAGTAATCCAGAAATTCAAAACATTTTTCAACAAATCCGTCCGGTAGATCGTGAGCTACTCCTCCGATCCAAATATAGTTATATAGAAGACGTGCCCCACTGGTCATTTCAAACAGATCAAGAATCTTTTCTCTATCGCGGAAAGTGAACAAAAATGGAGTAAAGGCTCCGACATCCATTCCAAATGTACCGAGGGCAACCATATGACTTGCTATCCGATTGAGCTCGGACATAATAACTCTTATATACTCCACCCTCGGAGGTAACTCAATATCGAGAAGTTTCTCCACAGCCATCGCATAACCATGCTCGTTATTCATAGCGGCGAGGTAATCGCATCTGTCTACGAATGGAATTATTTGATGATAATTCAGTTTTTCACAATGCTTCTCAAAACAACGATGGAGATACCCGATATGAGGCACAATTTTCTTTACAATCTCTCCGTCGGTGGTAATCTCAAGTCTCAGCACTCCGTGAGTCGCAGGATGCTGCGGCCCCATATTGATAACCATTTCTTCTGTTTTCAGATCGGACATTAATTAAACATTTCCTTCTTTAATTTTTCGAATTGTCCATCCTCGATATTCTTCGGCATCTACATGATCTTTTCTTAAAGGGTATCCTTCCCAATCATCAGGCAATAAAAGTCTCTTGAGATTGGGATGATCCTCAAAATTGATTCCGAACAAATCGAATGTTTCCCTCTCGTACCAATCCGCTGCTTTCCATATCGCAGTAACTGAAGGTATGCTCGGTTTATCTCTCGGAAGCTCTACCTTGATAGTAATGGAGTGATTGTGTCTTAAAGAGTGCAGATGATAGACGACTTCCATATTTTCATCAAAATCCACTCCGGAAATACAGACGAGTGATGTGAAATCAAGGTTCTTTTCTAATTTCAGATAACTACAAACTTGTATGATTAAATCAGAATTTACCGTGATAAACGGTTCCAACCCTTCCTGCTCGGTGGTCTTTACCTTATCAGGAAATTTCAGTTCTACTTCTTTTATTACATCGCTTGATGTCATTTCAAGCGGCTTGAGTGGTAGCGATAGACTCGCGCCTTATTTTATCCTGCAATTTTATAAAACCTTCAAGCAGTGATTCAGGCCGCGGGGGGCAACCGGGAACATATACATCAACGGGAATTGCCTGATCAACACCTTTCATAACGTGATAACCGTGATTCCAGTAAGGGCCGCCCGATGTGGCACAACATCCCATTGCTATAACATATTTTGGGTCGGGCATTTGCTCATAGAGCTTTTGAATCCGTGTCGCCATTTTAAATGTCACAGTACCCGCAACTATCATTAGGTCAGATTGTCGGGGAGAAGGCCTTGGAAGCACTCCAAGTCTGTCCTGATCATAACGGGATGCAGCAGTAGCCATCATTTCGATAGCGCAGCAGGCGATTCCAAAAGTAATCGGCCAAAGGGAAGATAACCGCGCCCAGTTCATAAATTTGTCCGCACTTGTAATTATAATATTATCACGGAATTTATTTTCAATTATACCCAAAGTTTTCCTCTTTTCTTATTCTACCGCTTCTAATTTGCGGCTTTCTTTTTTCTTGGGCGCTTTAAATCTCGGAATGTTTGAATAATCAAAATCAGCGCTGTATTTCTGCTTTGGCAGGACCCAACTAAGATCACCTTTCACCCAAACATATGCGAGTCCTATAAGGAGGACACCCACAAAAATCATCATTTCAATAAAAGTGATAAATCCCATTTCTTTGAACACTATAGCCCAGGGATAAAGGAAGACTATTTCGACTTCAAAAATAAGGAAAATTAAGGCTACTACATAAAATCTGATGTTAAACTGAACCCAACTACTGCCTATAGAATCTTCTCCGCATTCATATCCGGTAAGTTTTTCCGGAGTGGGATTATCCGCACGAAGCGCCTTGGCTAACAAGAGTGTAAATCCCACGATTACCATCGCGGTAACCATGAACATCAAAACACTACCTAAATCAAAAAGCATTAATATCCTCTATTAAGGCGCTTAATTTATTACCGACTCCAAACAGTGTCAAGGTATTTCGAGTTGCGTGTTCAACATAAAAGTGCCCTGTCGTTCCCAAAGGTCAATATATCTTGTGATTACTATAGCAGCATGATAATTTAGGAACAGTTATGAAATCGAATTATCTGTTAAGAATACACCTATGGGAATAATAAACACCGCCATTGCAAACCTAATTCCCATTATACCAAAATCGATGGTAGGTCATTTCGCTAAAAAATATATCGCAGGCGAAAGCCTTCAAGAAGCCACAGATGCCATTGAAAGACTTAACGATGAGGGTTATCTCTGCACAGTTAATATATTGGGCGAACACCTTATTGATATTGAAGATTCCGCAAAATATGTTACAGGTTACAAAGATGCCCTTTCAACGATTATTGAGAGAAATCAAAATGCTAACATATCTATAAAATTGAGTCAGTTGGGAATGGGTATCGACGACAAAATCTGTTTGAGGAATATCAAAGAGCTTCTAACATTGGCAACCGAAGCAGATAGTTTCGTTCGTATTGATATGGAAGAATCCACCTATACGACTAAGACATTAGATATTCATTCCGAATTACTTTCCTTGAAACAGAACGTAGGAACGGTGATTCAGGCATACCTCCGACGGAGTGAGGCGGATGTTACGGAGCTGTCAAAGATTAAAGCGAATATCAGGATTTGTAAAGGTATTTACGTTGAATCAGAGAAAATCGCATTCAAAGATAAAGATATGATAAGAAAAAACTTTGTCCGCCTATTGGAAATATTGTTTAAAGGCGGAAGCTATGTGGGAATCGCCACTCATGACGAGCATATTGTATATGAAGCTTACCGCGTAATTGATGAGCTTGGATTAGGCAAAGAACAGTATGAATTTCAAATGATTTACGGCGTTCGCGAACAGCTTAGAAAGAAAATATTAGATGATGGTCATCAGGTTAGGGTGTATGTACCTTACGGTAAGGCATGGTATGCTTACTCGACCCGCAGATTAAAAGAAAATCCGGAGATCGCCGGCTATATAATCAAAAATATCTTTTCGTTCAACAGCGGCAAATAAATATTTCATTGCAGAGACTCAATATCCTATGGGAATGATAAGATTATTTTTTAGATAGCCGATCCAGCCGTTCATCCCTCTTGTTCCCACAAACTGTTTCACCCTTCTGTACCCGTCTCCGTAAACCGGGTCCCTGTCGTTTTCAAGATTCTCTATCAGAAACCTCGCCCTATCCACTTTTCTATTTCTCAATACAAGATATGAAGCGAAATTTGCGCTCCCTTCACTTAAAGATTTATCCATATCATACGATGCATTAAGATATAGCCAAACGTGCATCAATTCATGTGCGGCAGTCGATATAAAATTTATCTCGGGCATTCCGCTTAGAATGTAAACATCAAATTTTCTGCTGCGAATTTGTCCGTTAAGCGTCTCAAACCGATGATAAGTAAACCCTGTTTGCTGCTCTATTACCCGATTTTCATTTGAAAGCTGAGAAATGTAATTTCTGTCAACAAGATAGAACCCTATATCATCCCAATTAATATCAATACCATATCCTCTCAGTTCCTTTTTTACATCACGAAAAAGGTGCTGCGCTAAGGCGTAATCATTTACCACTGTCGCTAAACATATTCCGCAAATATTTCTGCCGTCATTATACCTTACTCCTCCGCCTGTACCCGAATCCGAAATATAGCGCGAACAGTAATCACATTTATCAACGTTTCCGTCATGATACTTGTGGTAGGACTCTCCCCAGAAAGTTTTCGTATAATCTCCGTTTATTGTTAAGCCGCAAAAATCGCACTTTAAAGCAATATGCTGGTCATAATGATCCTTATGATATGTTTTCCCTTCTGATTTTATGTATTCGCCGATAATCGGTTGTCCGCAAAAAGCGCATTTCGGAGCAATGTGCTGAGCATAATGGTCAGGATGATAATAATTCCCGCCATCTTTATAAAACTGCGTATCCAAAATCGGGTTGCCGCAAAAAGCGCAAAGAAAGTGCTCCGGATGATAGGCTTTCCCGTCCACCATCGTATAATTTCCTGGCCGAATGGGATTTCCACATTGCTCGCAAGTCAGCGTCTGCGCATTCAAATCAATTGTTGTGAGAGACACTGCTGTCATAATTAACAGCGCTGTCAGCATTCTTTTCATTATTCTTATTTTTTGAGAGTGATTCATCCCACACAAATATATATAATTTTCCGATAAATAAAAGGTATCCTGTATTACACATTATTGAGTGACGACATTTTCTTTAGCCATAATTGATTTTTTACTGTTGAAATTCTATCAATTTCTGCTTAACATCATTTCCGTAAAATGTGAAAGGATCAGACTTTGTCAGTTAACGCTCTCGAGATACATAATCTCAAAAAAAACTATGGCTCAAAAGTCGCATTAGCGGGTATTGACCTCACCATAAAAGAAGGTGAATTTTACGGTTTTCTCGGACCGAACGGCGCTGGTAAAACTACTACAATAAATATAATAACAGGACTAACGAATATTACATCCGGCAGCGTGAGTGTATTCGGCAATGATGTAGTAAAAGATTATCGGTCTGCACGAAGATTGGTGGGTCTTTCGCCACAGGAACCGAACCTCGATTTTTTCTTTCCAGCTGAAACTGTTCTGAATCTTCAGGGCGGATATTTTGGAATGAGGTCAAAAGAACGAAAAGCCCGTGCTGAAGAACTTCTCGAATATTTTGATTTGGTGGAGCATCGGAAGTTACCGTTCAGGCGCCTGAGCGGAGGCCTCAAACGAAGACTACTTATCGCAAGGGCAATGATGCACAAACCGAAGCTCCTGATTCTCGACGAACCTACCGCCGGTGTAGATGTTGAGCTCCGTAGAAAAATCTGGAAATCTATGGATGAATTGAGAAATAACGGCACCACGATTCTCCTCACGACACATTATATAGAAGAAGCCGAAGCGCTGTGCGATAAAATCGCAATTATTCATAAAGGAAAAATAATCCGGGATATTGACAAAAACGAACTGATGAAGGAAATTGATTATCAATTGATAGAAATTACACCCTCATCACCTGTTGATGTTATACCGGAAGAGTTAAAGGAGTATGAATGCAAGAAATCGAAAGAGGGAAAGTTGACGCTTTGTCTCGACAAGAAAAATCAAACGATGTCGGGGCTGTTGAAGGCTCTGGTGAACTCGAGCATAGAAGTGGAAGACCTGAAGACAGTGTCAGGAAAATTGGAGGACATTTTTCTCAGGCTCACGGGGAGTACAACGAAAGTAAACTAATCGGCTTTTGGACTCTTCTGAAAAGAGAGATCATCCGATTTTTAAGCCTCCCAAATCAGACTTTAGTTCCTCCATTTATGTCCGCACTTCTGTATATCACAATTTTCGGATATTCCATCGGCTCAAGGATAAGCGATATCGAAGGGGTGACATATATGCAATATATCTTTCCCGGATTGATGATGATGGGAGTTATAAATTCCTCTTATATGAATACTTCCTCATCGCTTTTTATGTCCAAGTTTCAAGGTAACATAGCTGATATACTGACTTCTCCGCTTTCATATTTCGAGATGGTAACGGCTATAGTGCTGGGTGGAATGGTGCGCGGATTGATAGTCGGAGTAGTGACTTTAGCGGCCGGTTTACTGCTTATGGATATTCAAATTAACAACTATTATATTGTTACTTTTTTCATAGTCTTCGTAAGCATAGTTTTCGCTCAGCTCGGCTTATTAACGGGGTTATGGGCGGAAAAATTCGAGCATCTCGGAATTTTTCAGACTTATCTGATAACACCGCTTGTATATCTGGGAGGAGTTTTTTACTCAACAAGTATGTTACCGCCGTTTTGGGCTAAAGTTTCATTGTTCAATCCCATAGTTTATATGGTAAACGGCTTAAGATTCGGGATGATAGGAGTTGGCGACATCAATCTTGGAACTGCTATTATCACGACGCTGTTTTCCAGTTTATTACTCGGCTCAATTAGTTTGTATCTGTTTAAAATCGGTTATAAACTGAGAACTTAATTTTTGGCGAATAGCATTGGATATTAAAGGAAAAACTGTCCTTATCACCGGCACGAAAAGAGTCGGACAGACGGTTGCAAAAAAACTTTCTCTTAGCGGAGCAAATATCGCCGCTCATTATAACAGCTCCGCTTCAGAGGCTGAATCCCTCGTGAACGAACTCACAGCTAATGGAGCAAAAGCGATTTCTGTGAAAGCCGATATTACTAAATCTGACGAAGTAAATAGTATGATTGAGACGGTTACAAACGAGTTCGGTTCGTTAGATGTGCTGGTTACAATGGCATCTTATTTCAAACCTACAGCATATAGCGAAATCACAGAAGAAAATTGGGACTTTCAGATGTCAGTTGACTTAAAAGGGACATGGCTGTGCGCCAAAGCAGCATCAGAGATAATGCTTAAACAAGGCGGCGGAAAAATTATCACGTTCGGTGATTGGGCCGCAAACCGCCCTTATAAAAATTATCTCCCTTATTTCGTCGCTAAAGGCGGCGTTATGACAATGACGAAAGTTCTGGCTGTTGAATTAGCGCCGACCATACAGGTAAACTGCATATTGCCCGGTCCGATTTTACTTCCTGAAGGTTATTCAGAAGAGCAAACGAAGAAAATCGCTGACTCCACACTCGTCAAACGAATCGGCTCTCCCGACGACATAGCCGCCACTGTTCAGTTTCTCATTGAAGGTTCCGATTTCATCACAGGCGCGCTAATTCCTGTTGAAGGCGGACGCCTTCTTGCATGAAAATATTATATAAAGACTTCTTCGCAGGCGAAACTCTTGAAGTCGCAAAAAACCTTCTTGGTGTAGAAATCGCTTTTGGAGAATGTCGGGGGATGATTGTGGAGACTGAGGCTTACAAAACCGATGACGCTTCTCATTTCAAGACTCGCAAAATTAAGGGCAGGGCGCTTGCGAACAGCTACGGACAAGTTTACATCTATCTGAACTACGGGATGTATCATCTCCTGAATTTTACGACAGAAAAAAATGGTATCGGGGCAGTGCTGATAAGAGCATTGGAACCGATAGAAGGTATAGAAGTCATGCAAAAACGTCGAAAGACCGAGAAAATGAAAAACCTCACTAATGGTCCGGGTAAGCTTTGTCAGGCTTTTGGAATTGGTCCTGATCAGAACAATAAAATGATTGGTGAGGCTATATCTCTTTATGAAAGAAATTTTAGACCTGAAATCGTCAGTAGCACACGAATAGGCATCAGCAAAGCCACTGACCTTGAGTGGCGGTTTTATATTAAGGACAATAAATTTATAAGTAATTGAAGAAGAGGATAATATTTTTATGAGAGCTAAACTAAGTATTGAACTTGAAAAAGAGGAATTGGAAGAACTCGAAATGATTATGAAAAAATGTTCGAGTTTGGATGAAGAAGTGACCATCCGACTATCATCCGATAAACGGAAAATCGCGCGACTGATTTCTCGTATGATAGATGAACAAAAAAGCTATTGGGAAGATGAGCGTTACTAAAATAGTATTTCCTTAAGCATCTTTTAATTTTTATCATTTATTTCCGTTCACCTATTGATTAAAATATAAGACTTGCTTAACTTAGCCTCACGAGAGGGCTACCTCATGTCGGGGGTGTGAAATAATGTCCTTACTTGAGATGAAAATCAGAGTAAGGAAAATTGTAATTATCGGCTTGGATTCGAAACTAAATCAGGGTTTTGAAGTATAATCAGTAAAGAATTCAATGTCGTTGTTTTGGAGGAATTGATGTCCACGTTAAAAGAAAAACTTTTCTCAAAGATTGAGCCTAAACGAAAAGAGGTAAAAGAGCTCATCAAAGAGTTTGGAAACATAAAAATTGGCGATGTGACCGTATCGCAGGCTTACGGAGGGATGAGAGGTATAAAATGTATGGTCTGGGAACCATCTGCTCTCGATCCGGAAGAAGGGATTAGATTTCGGGGTTGTACGATTCCTAATTTACAAAAACTTCTGCCGAAGGCAGCCGGAGGAGAAGAACCTCTGCCGGAAGGGTTGTTCTATTTATTGCTGACAGGCGATATGCCGACCGAAGAAGATGCTAAAGATGTTGGCAGTGAGTGGATGGATAGGCGAGAAGTTCCTCAATATCTGTTTGACGTAATTGACGGTCTTCCGAAAGATACTCATCCTATGACACAATTATCCATTGGAATTTTAGCGCTTCAGCCTGAATCGGTTTTCTCAAAACGGTATCATGAAGGAATGCAAAAAGAAGATTATTGGGATGCTCAATATGAGGATACAATGAATCTGCTTGGCAAACTTCCTACAATCGCCGCATATATTTATCGTCGTTCATTCAAGGACGGTGTTAGAATTCATTCTGACGAAAATCTTGATTGGGCGGCAAATTACGCACATATGATGGGAATTGAAGATCCCGAATATAAAGAACTGATGAGGTTATATCTTACAATCCATGCCGACCATGAAGGTGGCAACGCTTCGGCTCATTCCGCTCATTTAGTCGGTTCAACACTCTCTGACGCATATTACAGTCTCTCAGGCGCTATGGACGCTCTCGCAGGTCCACTGCACGGATTAGCAAATCAGGAGGTGCTGATCTGGATTCAGCAGTTACAGAAAACACTTGGAGGAGGAGTCCCCTCGAAAGAACAATTGACGAAACATGTTTGGGAAACCCTAAATAATGGTCAGGTTATCCCCGGTTACGGTCATGCTGTATTAAGAAAAACGGATCCTCGTTATACTGCGCAGCGTGAATTCGCTCTGCGGCATCTGCCTGATGACGAATTATTCCAGATAGTCAGCTTGGTCTATGAGGTAGTCCCGGATGCGCTCAGGGAACATGGCAAGGCAAAGAACCCATGGCCTAATGTTGATGCCCATTCCGGATGTTTACAATGGCATTACGGAGTAAAGGAATACGATTATTATACAGTTATGTTCGGAGTGTCAAGAGCTATGGGAGTGCTCGCCTCTTCAATTTGGTCGAGAGCGCTTGGACTTCCGCTCGAAAGACCTAAGAGCGTAACTACGGAATGGATTAAGAATAACGTCCATACCAACGGAGAGGAAACTAAAACCGAGACAGTCTGAGCGTAGTAATTATATTGTCTCCTGAATCTTTTTCCCGGAATATCATTCCACGTCCGTGATTCTCATAGAGAAACAAGAACCGGGCATTCCTAAACTCTTTTCCTTGCATCTCTGTACGAATAACTTAATTTTAGGTAGTTATTTTTCCATTATTATTATTCGTAAATATGAGAACTTAATTTGAAACGACTGTTTTTACTTTTGTATGCAGCCATATCGTCAGCATGCTGATCCGACAGCGCAACCGTAGAGATTGATGATGATAAGTCCGGCTGATGTTAAAAAGTTGCTCAATCCTATTCAGAAACAATTCAAAGCTCTGGCAAATCCGTCATACATTGAGGGAGTACATAAAGCGACAGGTAGCGAAGATAGGATTTTAGGAGTTCCGGTGCCGGAAATTAAAGCCATCGCAAGAGATTATTTCAAAGAAAACGGTAAAAAACTATCTATAAGCGATCTACTCTCCATAGCTGACGAATGTTTCAAAACCGAGGGTCGTGAGGAACAACTCTTCGCTGTATTCATTATTGCGAAGCGGGTAAATAAAATGGACAGACAGACCTGGAGATTGGTAGATAACTGGGTTGATTATATCTCCAATTGGGAAACGTGCGATCATCTCGCAACACAGTTTGCCGGGAAATTACTCCTCAGTAATATTGACCTCATAACAGATTTGAAAAAATGGGCGAAACAGACCAACATATGGAGACGAAGATTTGCTGCTTCGGCAACCATTCCTCTGAACCACGGCAGCCATTCAAATCCCACCGCTACTTTTGAGGTTCTACGTCCCCTCGTTGCGGACAATGACGATATGGTCCGAAAAGCTGTTGCATGGGCAATTCGTGAAGCTTACAAGGCAGATAACGAGTCGGCAGTTAAATTTTTATTAGACGTAAAAGATTTAGCAGTTCCTTATGTACTTAAGCATGGAAGCGAAATATTCAATCAGGCTCATAAAAAAGAATTGGGTATTTAATGCGGAAATATCGCATTTACGACTTTGATACTATCTCAGAAATCGGAGACGTTCTTTCGGCGGTGTTCGACAGCAGTAAAACTCTCGGATTGCAACCGGCAATATCAAGTACCCTGAAATATCCCATCGGAGGTCTTATCTGGCTTTTGCGCAAAAATACACAGAAAGGGCATCTGGAAATCATATACGATCCGGGCGTCAAAGAACTTACGATAGTTCCTGTGTCAGATAACGATACCGAATGGGCTGGCTCACATGCGAAGCTCGTAGCCGAATATCTTTCGGACCGGCTGGGAGGAACATTATCAGGATGAAACAATAATTCCGTTTTCTAACCGAATTGACCATTAGAGGAGATTCACGATTATGATCTATTTTTGGGTATCACTCATCTACCTATTGATTCTCATTGTAGTAGGCGCTATCCGCAGCGGAAAGGTTAATGACCAAACAGATTTTATGGTGGCCGGGAGAAAATTGGGACCGCTCGTTCTTGTTGGAACCCTTCTGGCAACGTGGGTCGGAACAGGAAGTATATTCGGCAACGCGGAACGGACTTACGAAATTGGTATTATAGGGTTGATACTTCCTCTTGGAGGGATAGCAGGGATTATAGTTCTCTATTTTGTTGCCGGAAGAGTCAGAAAATTTAAACAGTTCACTGTTCAGGATATCCTTGAAACCCGATATAATAAGTGGGCTCGAATTTTCGGTACAATAACGGTCGTCACCGCTTACACTACGATCGTATCTTATCAGTATAGAGCAGGTGGAGCAGTGATAAATATAATAAATCCGAATATAGACACATCTACGGGAGTAATTATCTCCGCTGTCTTCGTGATAATTTATACGGCTCTTGCCGGAATGTATTCGGTCGCATACACCGATCTCGTCAACGGGATTCTTATTGTTGTGGGTATAATCCTCGCAGTTCCTTTTTTGGCGTCGGAAGTTGGCGGTATCGAAGGTATGAGGCAAATTCTTCCGGCAGATCATTTTCAATTTTTTGGTGTGCTCAGCGGATGGGAAGTTATGGGTATTTTACTTCCGCCCTTTCTTCTAATGCTCGGCGATGCAAATATGTATCAGCGGTTTTTCTCGGCAAAGGATGAAAAAACCGCCAAACAAGCTGTAATTTTTATGCTTGTGGGAGTTGCTGTAGTGGAAACTATGATAATTCTCGCAGCGTGGTATGCCAGCGGATTGAACTGGGGAATTGAAAATCATGGAAGAATAATTGTATTAGCCGCATTTAATAATCTCCCTGTTATTCTCGGCAGCTTAATAATCGCCGCTGTTATCGCTATAATTGTCTCAACCGCTGACTCATTCCTTCTCGTTCCTGCTACAAGTATTGTTAGGGACATTTATCAAAGATTCATTGAACCCGATGCTTCTCCAAAGAAAATTGTCCTTCTCTCGAGAGTGGTTATTGTAGTTCTGGGGATTGTCGCCTATCTGCTCTCAACATTGGATGATAAATTTCTTGCCGTAGCCTTCTATGCTTATACTATTTATGGAGCGGGAATTACACCGGCGCTGCTTGCGGCATTTTTCTGGAAAAGGGCAACCACAGCCGGTGGCATCTCTTCTATCTTAGTAGGAACATTTGTTACAATAGTTTGGAAAAATATGGATTTGAACACGTTAGTTCCATCGGCAATGGGATTAGACGGGGTGGAGATAGATGCTGTGATACCCGCTATTACCCTATCGGTATTAACTTTGGTCGGTGTGAGTTTATTCACAGATCCGCCGAGAGAGGAACAGTGGAAACCGTTCGCTGCCGAATAGATTCAGCCTGACAATTTGTAGTATTCGTGCAATGTGAGTGAAACACCGTCGGAAAGTACCTTTCCTCCAATCGGATTGCCTACCACAAGCAGACTGCTTTCTAATTCGAATATATCCGTCACTTCACATTTCAGATACGCAAGTGAATTCTGTAGAAATGGAAGATTGTCTTCAGTCGTTTCGAATTGCAGAGTTTTAAGAGCTTTTTCACGTTTTTCTGACGATTTTGCGCAAACGGTCGCTTCTTCAACATTTTCTACAGCGAGAATTGATAATGAGAATAGACGGCTTTCCCGGATTAAAGAAGAGATCGGACGCTCTTTTCCTATATTTACAATCAGTTCTTCATTTTCATAGGATCCTTGCATTGCCCACGTGCAGGTTATCAGATCGTACGAACCGTTGTGTGCGCTTCCTAAAAGATAAACGCCGTAATTGAATTTTTTAAAAATATTTTTAAACGATTGATCTTTGTTTTCAGCTGTCAATTTATATCCGTACGAGGTTTATAAAAATATTGGTTGTCAGGATTATTAAGAATAAAATCTAATTAGAAAAATTTATGCTTTCTCGAGAGTATGCTCTGCTAAATATTTTAGCATTCCCCTCACTGATATAATGCCTACAGGTTTATTTTTACGCATAATCGGAATATGCCGGATACTGTGTATTGACATCCTATTCAATGCAAATGCGATTGAATCTGTTTCCTTCAGAGTTTGAACCTTCTTTGTCATTACCTTTGAAATAATCACAGAATCGGCTTCCAATCCCTTCGACACGACTCTTTTAAGCAAATCCCTTTCGGTGAATATTCCGTTGAATTTCCCTTCATCAACAATAATTACGCTTCCGTGCCCTCTTGTTTTCATCAGTTCAACAGCATCCTTAACAGTGGCATCCGAATTGACAACCAGCGGTTCAGGCGGATCGAGATTTGTAATCGTATCGCTCAAAACTTTTGCGCCCAATCCTTCAGGAGTGAATAAATCTGATTCTCTGAGATCGGTTCCGCAATTCTCGCAGTAATCTTCTCCCGGGAAATTATCCGAATCACACTGTGGACATCTCATCTTTTCTCACCCTCCCTCAGGAGTTAACATTTGCTGGTTTGGAGTTGGAGGAAGATTATAAACTTGATCCGGTAAAAAATCGGCTACGAATTTTACGATATTTTTTGCCGCTACCATACCCACGCATTTTTCGCCGTTTTTATCCAATACAGGTAGATGGCGATACCCGTGAGCGCTCATTTCGTAAACTGCTTTAGCGATTGTGCTGTCGATTCTCAAAGTTACAGGATCACGAGTCATAAATTCATCAATGGATTTACCGTCAGTGTCACTTATTGACGCCATCTTCATCAGTATGTCTCTTTCTGTGAAAATTCCGATTAGAATACCATTTTCCATAACAAGCACATAGCCATAGTCAGTCTGATTCATTTTTTCTATTGCGACTGCTACTTCAGTTCCTGCATCAACCATTACGGGCGATTTAAGCTTCAATCTGGCAAGAGTTGATTCTTTTAATGCGCTGGTAATTTTATCGTCAATCGTCATCCGCATTGCTTTTTCCTCGGAGGAGTCCTTCAGTTTCCAAATTGCACGGTGCGAGAGATAAACTTAACAATTTTATCCTTAATTTCAAGAGTAAATTTTAATTCTTATTGCGCGGAAATTAATTTTAAATTTAAAACGACTTTAGCTGTTGGATTCCATGAACTGCAAAGTCTTATTGAAAAGAGCGTCTCGATTGGAGTTTTCCGATAAAGTAAGTCGGTGTCCCCCGCTATTCATCTTATAAATTTCTTTTACGGCTGATCCGGCTTTTTCATATATCAAATCTACGCTTTTTACATCAACTGTCTCATCATCCTCAGCATGTGCCAAGAAAATTGGCGACTTCAAATTTGGTAGAGCCGGTAATATTTCTTTACTGACCTTATACATTTCAGCCAAAGTGATTGTGGGTCGTTTGCTGTAGATGAATTCTTCAGTCTCCGACTCGGAATTCGTATATGTATAAGGGAAAAATAATCTGAAAATCTTGAATGTTGTCAAGAACAGACGCTTATCCTTTATGAGCAACGGGGCAACGAACGAAACAACACCAGCCGGTTTTAATTCAGGCTCTATAATTAGAGCCAATCCTGCTCCAAGCGATTGACCAATAATAAAAGTATTTTCGCAGACTTCACTGATAATCTCATATCCCTCTCTGACCGATGCCAACCATGAATCCTTTCCTGAATTTGAGAAATTTTCAACTGTTGTTGCGTGCCCGTCTAACCGGATAGATAGCACATTTATTCCTTTGTTGAACAAAAATTCTTTCAGGTCGTTCATCTCAGTAGGAGAAGAGCCGAACCCGTGAATGAGTAATGCTCCAATACGAGTGCATTCCCCACTCTGAGAAAACTCGGAACCATAATTCTCCCTTACTCCAAGAGATTTTTCTTTTTCTCGGAGAACTTTGAATAATTTTGATGCGGAGTTAATGTTACTCATGAGATTTCAGACTTAAGAGTTACCGGATTCGATTCGGACTCTTCAACGACAGTTTATCAGTCGCCCGAAGAATATTTATTCATTATATTTGCAGCACGGACTGCCATAACATCCGGCCGTTCCAACGGATAAGGAAGAACCGGGTGACTGAATAATGCTCTTTGAATTTCCCACCAGTCTGATTTCAAAGCTGTCACATTAAAAAACGCCATTCCTCTTAAATTTTGCTTTCTGGCGTCAATTATCTGATGGGCTATTTCGCTCCATCCCCAGCCGTCTATACCCTCGGCTCGATATACCGCAATACCCGCAAGAACCGAATTCGATTTCCCCGTTAACTCATTCCATTCTTGTATTAAACTTGTGAAAGACGCCGATTTATTATCGCGTGTTGTATATGCCATAGGTACTATAAAATCGAGCCACCCATTCTTAATCCATGGCACGGCATCTTGGTACACAGCATCGTATCCGCTCCAGCCGGGTTTGCGATATTTTCCGAGTACAGCTGCCGAAAGCGCTATATTTGGCTTCAATTTCGAGACACTGTCTTTGACAGCTTTTACAAAAAGGTTTATATTATTTCTTTGCCAATCTTCCCAGTCAAGCGAATCAGGATTACCATTTTTTTCGTTAAAAATATTCACACTTACTGTGTCGTGAGAGTAACCGGCCCGACTTGCTCTTTCAGGGTATCGGATATAATCAAAATGAATCCCATCCACATCGTAATTCGTTACAATGTCCTTAACAACATTTATGACGTGTTTCCTCACTTCGGGATTTCCGGGATTAACGTATACATAGTGACTGTTCAGCTGCATGGATGTTCCGTTGCTGTCCGCCACAATCCATTCGGGATGTGCGTAGAAGGCGTGGAGAACTTCACTTCGCTCCGGAGGTTCCTCCCCTTTCCATAATGTGAATGTGTTAACCCAGGCATGTAATTTTAATCCGTTTTCATCTGCCTCTTTGATTGCGAATTTTAAAGGGTCCCAACCAGGGTCGACTCCCAAACTACCTGAAAGCGCTTTTGCCCACGGTTCGTAATTGGAATTGTAATAAGCATCGAAGCTTCCTCTAACCTGAAAAAAAACAGTGTTCAAATTTGATTCTTTAGCTATCTTGAAATAATTAGATATTGCGGCTTTCTGACTGTCAGAATCAGTCGAATCAATATTTATTGTATAATCAAATCGTGTGACCCAGACGCTGCGAGTTTCATATTTAGTTTGTGTTCCGGTTTCTTTATTGCAGACAAAGGCGCTGAACATCAGCGAAGAAATCAATATCAGAAACGCAGCCGTTCGTTTGCTCTTATGTTTCTTTAATATCATTTATCTTTATTATCTGATTTAATTTGTTTTAACTCGGGACTTAGGAATAGCGATCTTATTTTAAGGGTTTCTCCAAACCCCATTTTTTTCCAAAATTCATTGGATTCCTCGTTTTCAGCGCCTGTTATCAAATCAATATATTCCACATCAAGCGAGCTTAAAAATTTTATTCCCGCTTCCACCAGCTTTTTTCCTACGCCGGTTCTTCTGAATGATTTCGTTACCGAAACGTCTCTAAAATAACCGGTCTTTTCAGTCCGCGTGTATGGAAGTCCCACCCGGAATTGGGCAATCAACATTCCGATTATTTTGTTGTCCTCTTCTGCCACAAATATTTCGGATGTGGTATCGTCAAAAATGTTTGTAAAATTTGAAGCCATTGCCATATCCGCGTTTTTTGATATTCTAAAATCGGGATGCATACCTATATGCGAGTCCATCATCTCATTCCAGAGAAATAAAAGATCATTCATATCATCAGGTCTTGCTTTTCGAATCATTCTGATCTCAATACGGCTGTTATTTAACTGGCGATATCTTCTCCACCATCAACTCGGATTATATTTCCCGTTAACCATGGAATACTCGAATTAACCAACATTGAGATAATTGTTGCAACTTCTTGGGGCTTTGTCAGTCTTCCGGCAGGATTTAATTTTTCTGCTTTTTCAATCATTTTAAGATTTCCTGGAATTTTCCGTAACGCAGCCGTATCAGTTACTCCAGCTTGAATGCAATTTACGGAAATTTTCTTATTTGATAATTCTACGGCTAGTTGACGAGTGTGGGATTCCAATGCCGCTTTTGCCGCAGAGACTGCTCCATAATTCGGCCACACTTGATGACTACCGGCACTTGTCATGGAAAGAATCTGACCACCTGCGCCTATAAGATTTTTACTGATCAAATCCTGGGTCCAGTAAACCAGGTTATTCGCCATAACATCAAGAGTTAAATCCATCTGCTTTGCATTAATTTCATTCTCACCTTTATCGGCAACAAATGGCAATAAACTTCCAAATGCCAGAGAATGCATAAGAAGTTTTACAGGATGCCGTAAGCCCTTTGTTTCCTTTTTTAATTTTTTCAACGCATCTTCGCGATTTCCGGGATCCGCGGCATTCATATTGAAAAACAATGCTTTTGAACCGGCTGCCCGGATTTTGCTTTGAACTTTTTTTACAGCAGGCATTGTAGAACGCCGGTCGAAATGGATACCACATATATTTAAACCGGATTTTGCTAATTCTATCGCTGTGGCGGCTCCGAACCCACTTGAGGCTCCGAGAATAACCGCCCATTTTTTATCTTTTTTTGCTTTTGAAGGCATTATTACTCCTTAACTATTACAAAGGTTCTGAATCAAAGAGTGAAGATAATCTTTACCTAAAGAATTATGCAAGATAAAAGAATATAATAACCCCAGAATGTGGGTTATAACGTGAAAAAGAAGCTCAAATCCACAAATGAACGATAATCAAGAGCCTGCTGCGTTCCCGATACAGAATAAAATGTCGGAATGTCCACGCCTGCTTCTATGGAAATCAGACGCCGTGGATTATAAACAAAACTCGGAGCGGCAAAAATAATCGTTCCTCCGGTGTTAGGATTTTCGAATCCGTCAATCGCTACTTGTGATGAGGTTCGACCTTTTAATCTAACAGATAATTGAGTAACATTGTTCAATCTCTTGCTTAGAACGAGAGAATACAAAATCTCATTACCATATCGTAAGCCGTCAGAATTCGTTCCCGGAACCCGAACTAAACCTGAAAGCGAACCGCTCCATCCCGTAGGCAGGGAAGTCTTATAATAATAACCCCAGAAAAGAAGATCCCACGCCCCGGTGCCGGGCTGAAGATTAAAATTCAGGTCAGTACCGTCATTGACACTATTTGACGAACCGCTTGGCAGTTTAAATCCTGCTCCAACGGCTATCTCGGTGCTGGACGCGATGTTTATCGGTTTTACGCTATATTTTGCGATAAGGCTCAAATCACCCATTCCATCGGCTCCGAATGTGGTAGGACCACCAAATGATCGACTCGTTTTCACGTAAGGAGCAACTATAGTGATTCCCCATCTCCTGTTAATTCCATAATGTGCCTGCACTGTATATGACTGTACCGAACCGGTTCCGAGAAGATCGTCATCTGATCTATCGCTCCCCACAAACGTCCCATTGAGACTATTGTATTCATGACCGAAACTTAATCGAAGCGTTTTTGCCGGTGTAACTCCAATCTCGAATGAGCTGGCAGATGCAGAACCTGAAGTGCAGCAGAGCTGCGCATCTGCTTCGGAACTTATAAAGACAATAAATAACATAAGCGCAATATTTATAACTGATTTCATATTTATCTCAACCTTCCCATAATTCTGTTGTCCTGTTAAATGCGCTCCATGCAAACCAGTAAGCGACGTAAGATTTCGGCTGCGATAATTTTTCACCCGTTAAACTTCCCGCTATTGCCTCCCCGTCAAGATTCCATTTGCTGCCTGTTTCGTTATCAATAAACCGTACGTTGGAAAGCGAGCCCGTTTCAGTTCCCGATAATAATTTTAACGTTAAATTTTGGCCATTTACTTCAGTGTAAAATCCTCTCATCATTCTTGAGCCGGGATCACCGAAAACTGCGATTGAACTACCGCCTACTTGATCATTTATTATTGCTCTGCCATTGTCAAAACTGAACATCGGATACGCTTTTGTGGTATTTCCTGTAATTATGCCTAAAACTCTAATTTTAGGAAGCAATCTTGCATCATTATAACTCATTCTGAATAATGGCGGTACGTCCGACAGACTATAATTACCATAAACTGTTCCGAAATAAACATCGGGATTTCTTCCCCCCGAATTTCTGTTCATTATAAGCGTCCCGGGATGAAGCTCTTTCCAACCTCCCCATTCAATTTCCGTGTGCTCTATTAAATCCAACTTTGTATTAATAAGACTTCCTCTGTCCGCTTGAAGCCTGAGCTGCGGCCAGTTGCTGTCGGTTTGTCGGTCGAACATAATTAAATTATTCTGCATCAATAATCCCGATACGCCGAAAGTATGCACGGAGCCATTGATTGTCGATTTGAATACTATGCTTGAACCTGTGAGAGGACAAAATGATACAGTATAGGGTGTGGAGCTCGTCGGTTCGTTGGCTATTTCATGCTGGTCCATCATTTTATGAGGATAAGCGTATGCCTGTCCGTCAATCACCACACCTACTACCAAGTAACTGTCATCCAGCCAATCACCTTCGGCAGCGCCATCCCATATCGGATTATTAATAGCGGGAATACCGTCTTTCGGTACGCCGCCTGAAATGATTTCAGCCGGTAACTCATTCCAACCGGCTAAGTCCGGTTCAACACTATTCGAGCAAGTTAGAAAGAGCAAAGTAAACAGAACTAAAGATGCAATTTTTATCACACAATCCCTCTCGTATTCAACATAACATTTTTATCGGCTCTAAGTTGAGACAAATTCACATTTTATTATGTAACTTGCATTACAAGATAGTGATATTATTGCCTAAGAGAAGGCAATACTTATTCCGAGATTTGCGTAGAATCTCCTGTTTGGACTCCGGCTCCGTGTTTATATACAAGAGTACCGCCCAACTGCCCCACCCGTAATATCAATATAACGCCCGCTCCCGCGAGAATGACATATCCCCACTGTTTCCACGAATTGAATATCCCTTTTAATTGGAGCCAACCCCGAAGAACGGCGATAATCAGAAAAAAGAAGAAAACTCGCGTAGCCATCCCTTCATGTTCTTCCACTGCCTCGTGCAGTATATCCGACATCGGTTTAAGGCTCTGCTCGGATGACTGCCCTGTTAGCAGTGCGATTAAGGACGAAAAAACAGCAAGAGAAAGCAGAATTCCTCCGAACTGTGTCCATTTTTTAGAGCCGGTTATAACGCCCACGAGGTCAATGAGAAAGCTCACTGTAATCAGCGCAATGGGGAAATGTACTATCTGAGGATGTAGCGGTATTCCTGACAAATCAACCGTTCTGAGATTCCAACCACCGCTCCGCATCTATCGCCGCCATACAACCTGTTCCCGCGGCAGTTATCGCTTGTCTGTACACATGGTCAGCCACATCTCCCGCAGCAAAAACACCCTCCACATTTGTTGCTGTGGATCCGTTTTGCACTTTGAGATAGCCCACATCATTCATATCCAGAATATCTTTGAATATCTCGGTGTTAGGTTTGTGACCGATAGCCATAAATACGCCCTGAATCGGCATATCTTTTTCATCTCCGGTTTTTACGTTGCGTATATTCACCGAAGTGACGTTGTTATCGTCTCCGAGAATTTCTTTTAATTCCGAGTCCCAGATAAATTCTATTTTTTCATTCTTATTTGCTTTATCCTGCATAGTTTTGGAAGCACGAAGCTCATCCCGCCTATGCACAACATAAACTTTACTGGCAAATTTCGTCAGGAATGTTGCCTCTTCCATCGCAGTGTCGCCGCCACCTACTACTATTATCTCCTGGTCGGAAAAGAAAAAGCCGTCACAGGTTGCACAGGCAGATACACCGTGACCCATATATCGCATCTCACCCGGAATGTCCAAAAACATCGCCGTCGCGCCGGTAGTTATGATTACG
Source organism: Candidatus Neomarinimicrobiota bacterium (assembly GCA_022573815.1). Taxonomy (NCBI): domain Bacteria; kingdom Pseudomonadati; phylum Fidelibacterota; species Fidelibacterota bacterium. The sequence continues at coordinate 29,519 of JACZTG010000003.1, read as the reverse complement.
GTTTCACTCAAGTACGTTCCGTTCTCTGTAGTTATTTCATACGGTTTATCAGAAAATTTTACTCCCGATACTGTTTCATATTTGCATTCTGCGCCGAATCGGGTCGCCTGTTGTCTCATCTTGTCCATCAATTCAGGCCCGAGAATACCGTCGGGAAATCCGGGATAGTTTTCCACATCAGTCGTAATCGTAAGTTGTCCGCCCGGCTGTGTTCCTTCAAGCACTAACGGTTTCAGATTTGCTCTTGCTGCGTATAAAGCCGCTGTTAATCCGGCAGGTCCCGACCCTATTATAATTACATTTCTTTTATCATCACTCAATTTTGCTATTCCTTTTATCTATAATTCCATAATCTTTAAATCGTTCATTAAATCGCTCACATTATTTAACGATTCTAAGTTCCATATGGTATCTTTTATTTTTCTCCGGCTCTCATCATCTAAAATCAAACTCGTTAATCCCTTAAATTTATCATCAAGATCATCCTGACTCATCGGCTCGCGAGGATCACCTTTGGGATAATCCACTTTCTCTGTATAAGCAGTGCCGTCATTGAGAGTTATCACAACCTTTGACGGCTGTTTAGCGGGAAACATCTTCTCAAACTCCTCGCTTGCTTCTCCGACAATTTTCGGCAGTACCGACCGAATTTTCGGGTCGGCTATCCGCTCGTCACTGAACTGGTCAGTGGTTATCTTCCTGTCCACCACAGCCGCCGCAATAACATACGGTAAACTATGGTCTGCGGTTTCACGGCTTTTTGGATTATATTTTTCCGGGTCAAAAAGTATATCTACCGCTCTGGCGATGGTTGTTACCTTTATCTCCTTAATGTCATCCGGCAAAACATCATGATCCCGCACAATTTTTAATGCGCATGTAATATGAGAATGAGTCAGCGCTTCGGTAGGAAACGCTTTCATCGAGCATTCAAGTATCTTGAAACTTTCGCCCAGTCCGCCGAGAAGCGCTTCTTCGTCCCAATCATCTCCGAGAATATCCATCAGCCCTTCCTTCCCCTCAAAAATCGCCCGCGTTCCTGTGAAGCCCTTCTCCGCCATAAGCGCAGCTATTACTCCGCTTTGAACTGCCATTGGGTCAACGGTGTTTTTCATCATTGAGAGTTGTCCGGCAGCAGCCGCACCCGGAGTAAAATTATGTCCTCCGGAAATTCCAATAGCGTTTTCCATCTGCTCGGCGTCCAATCCGAGAAGTCTGCCCGCCACTATCGGCGACACGAATTGAGTCAGCGTAGCGTGATGCCACTTCCTCTCACGCACTCCCGGCTTGGCGAAAAGACATAATCGTTGCTCGAATTCATACGCAAGAACGATTGCCACTATAAGCTCTTTAGCGGAAGAGTTTTGCCGTTCAGCCATTGCCAATGCGGCAGGAATCAGGTCCGAGGGATGAGACGGATCTTCTTTCCAGTAGATGTCGTTGAAGTCCAGCGCTCGAATCATAAGACTGTTCAATAAAGTAGCGTTAGCTGCAGGCAGTTTCTCTCCGCTGCCAAAAAGAGTAGCTTCGGGTTTGCCGCCCATATCACTATAAATCTCCAACATCGCCTTCACATCATGGGTATTAAACCCGCCTAATGCGCAACCGACTGAATCATATAAAAACCGCTTAACCTCTTCAATTACCTCAGACGGCAGATCATCGTATTGCAATTCAAGCGCAAATTCAGCCATCCGGCGCGCTATAGTTTTATCGGACATACTTATTGTGATTTCCTAAAATAAATTATTATTAGAGTTTATCCGCCACCGCTTCCGCCATTTCCAAAGTTGAAGATTCACCGCCCATATCATAAGTGCGCACGGTTCCCTCTTCTATAACGGCAGCGATGGCATTCTCAAGGGCGTCTGCCTTGTCAGATTCTCCGAGATAGTTCAGCATCATCTTCGTCGTCAGGAGCATTGCCATTGGATTTACTTTAAATTGTCCGGCGTATTTGGGAGCGGAGCCATGTGTTGGTTCAAAAACAGCGTAATCGTCTCCGATGTTTCCGCTTGCCGCGAAACCGAGTCCTCCCACTAATTGAGCACAAAGGTCGGAAATTATATCACCGAACATATTGGTGGCTACAAGTACGCCGTAATCCAACGGGTTCTTTATGAGCCACATCATCATAGCGTCAATGTTCGTCTCCCAGAGTTCAATACCAGGATATTCCTTCGCGATTTTCCTACCCTCCCGAATCACCAGACCGCTGGTTTCCCTCAGGACATTGGGTTTTTCCACCAACGTAACAGTTTTATAACCGAATTCCTTCGCATACTCGAAACCCTCCCTAATAATATTTCGAGCGCCTTCTCTCGTGATTATACGTGCGGAAAAAGCAATATCTTCTAACGGAATATCACCGAATCTTTTTGCCTTTGGATGGTTTGCCACAAGAGCGTTCATCACTTCCTCGTTCATCGGATTGAACTCAATTCCAACATACAGACCTTCAGTATTTTCACGAAAAACAATAAGGTCAATTTCGTCTTTAAAATTCAGCGGGTTGCCTTTATATGCCTTGCAGGGACGCAGGTTAGTCCTGAGATTAAACTCCTGCCTCAATCGGACGATTGGGCTAAAATATTCCAATCCTTTTCCCTGCAGTTCGGGAATAAGATCATCCTGCGCTTCGTCTCTCGGTTTGGATGTAATCGCTCCGAAAAGGCAGGCATCTGTGCTTTTTAACAAGTCTATCGTCCTGTCGGGAAGTGGTTCTCCCTCTGTCCGCCAAAATTCCCAGCCGATATCACCGTGCAGATATTCAGCATCCAATTGAATTTTATCTAACACTATCCGTGCCGCTTCCATTACATCCTTTCCAACGCCGTCACCCGGCAGCCATGCTATCTTATATTTTGCCATTTATATTCCTTACTTTTTAACAGTGTAGAATGAATTTAATTTTGAAGCTATTCCTCTTCTCTCTGTTAATTGAATTTTCCATTTTCATAATATTGTAATATTCTTGACCATTTACAATTATGCCTGATTTCATAGCCCAGCCATTTATGGCTGGGTAACACGAATAAACATAAAAAATCAACGCCGTTCACGCGTTCCCCTTTTATTTTGATAAATATGATACGCCTTTAGAAAATTATCCACTTCTTCTAAATAAGATACTTTTCTGTGATGTTTTATTTGGTTATTTATATATTTCCTAATACTTGCAACACTGGAAAATGACACTGAAAATACACCGTAACCCTCCTGCCAACTGAACTTTCCTTTACTAAGATTATTACTATTAATCCAATTTGAGGATTCCCCCTTAAGTAAGTTTACGACCTTAGACGGCGACTGAACCGGTGTTAATGTCGTTAGCAGATGGACATGATCTGAAACAACATTAATTGTATCAATTTCGATTTCGTTTTCTTTCGCATATTCCTTGATATGTTCTATTAACTTTGTCCTCAGATTTTTATTAATCAATGGAAGACGATTTTTGGTTGACCATACGTAATGAAGCAGAATCTTATGAAATGTATGGGGTATTTTTTGTTTCTCCTTAATTATACTTTTTAAAGGGCGTAAACGCCCTATAATATTATAATCAGCTTCTTTACCCAGCCGTGAACGGCTGGGCTAATCCCATTATGATTATTGCGAGTATTAAAATTTCTTTCAAGCCGGGCCGAATACCTCCTTGATTGACATTTGAGCAATCTGTTTAACCTCAGATAGCATCCCTAACTAACATAATACATTATTAAACAGTCTAATTAAAACCTCTGATCTATAGCCCAGCCATTTATGGCTGGGTAACAAGAATAAACATAAAAAATCAACGCCGTTCACGGCGTTACGGACATGACAGTGTTTAGACTAATCGCCACACTATTTATCCGTTCCCAATATCTTTTTTGTATGCGGGATAAGTCCGCCGTCATCGAAGATGCCCTTAACTTCCGGAGGGAGCGGCGGGAATTTAAAAACGCCCGCCTTACAGGTTATTTCGCCGCTATCCATATCCACGGTTATTTCCTCACCGTTCTCAATGGCATCCACAGCTTCGGCGCTCACTATCATCGGCAACCCCGTATTAATACAATTGCGAAAATAAAGTCTGCTGAACGACTTTGCGATGACGGCTCCGATTCCCGACATTTTAATGCAAACCGCAGCTTGTTCCCGGGAGGAACCACATCCGAAATTTTTGCCTCCCACAATTATGTCGTTTTCCTTTACATTTTTCGCGAATTCAGGATCCAGATCCTCCATCGCGTGCTGCGCCATCTCATTCGGGTCCGACACCGTATATGTATATTTCCCGGGGAATATCACATCCGTGTTTACGTCATCCCCGTATTTCCAAACTTTGCCTGTAACAGCCATCATATCTCCTTAATGAGTTCTCGGATCGGTTATTGTACCCGTAATGGCGCTGTGCGCTGCCACCAGCGGGCTTGACAGATATACTTCCGAATCCCTGTTGCCAAGTCTGCCACGATAATTCCTGTTGTTCGTAGCTAAAACCACTTCCCCTTCCGCAGGCACTCCTTCATGGTTACCCATACATGGGCCGCATCCGGTGTTCATAATTACCGCACCCGATTCCGCAAGAGTTTGCACGTATCCGAGACGCATAGCCTCTAAAAACACGTCCTTCGAAGCGGGGAATACAAGCATCCGAACGTCTCTATGCACTTTGTTTCCTTTCATAACTCCGGCTACAATTTCAAAATCTTCGAGCCGTGCATTCGTACATGAACCGAAGAATATTTCGTCAATTTTGGTTCCCGTAACCTCCGTTATCGGATGAACATTATCAACCGTATGCGGACAAGCGATTTGCGGCTCCAGTTCGCTTATATCAAATTCGATGACCTTTTCAAAATTGGCATCATCATCGGATACCACTACCTCAAATTCCTTCTTTGCCCGCCCTTCAAGATATTCCAATGTTGCCTCGTTAGGCTCCATGTAGCCTATCTTGGCACCAAGCTCAACAGCCATGTTCGGCAGCACGATGCGGGAAGAAACCGACATATTTTCTATGGTCGAGCCGGCAAATTCTATCGCCTTATATAATGCGCCGTCCGCTCTTATCTCACCGGCTATTTTCAATATCAGGTCTTTCGAACCCGTTCCCTCAGGGAATTCGCCGTTGATGATTATTTTTATGGTCTCGGGAACTCTAAACCAAATTTTACCTGTTGCCATTATAACCGCCGTCTCTGAACGTCCAATTCCTGTACCGAACGCTCCGAAAGCCCCGTAAGTCGTGGAATGTGAATCCGCGCCCACCATAATCGTTCCCGGAAGGCAAAGCCCGTTTTCTATTATGACCTGATGACAGATACCCGCCTCCAAGTCAAAAAAGTTTTTTATTCCATGTTTCTTTACGAAGTTACGCGTGATCTTATGATTGAGAGCGAACTTCTCATTCGCAGGCGGAGAGCAATGATCAAGGACAATAACATGCCTGTCGGGGTCGTCCAACTTATCCACGCCCAGCTGCTCGAATGTTCCGCTTATCGCCGCCGTATTATCATGCGACATCGCTATATCAGGTTTGACTTCTACTATCTCTCCCGGCACAACATTCCTGCCGGAGTATTTTGAGAGCATCTTTTCTGCAAATGTTTGCCCCATTATATTCTCGCTTTCTATTTGGGTAAAGTTTCATTCTTGATATTACAATTTCTTCTGATGTCTTCAACAACTTCAATTAAATTTTGTTGAACTTCAACATTTGTATATCTCAAAACTTTATATCCCCATGTTCTAATGTTTTTTTCTCTAACTTTGTCTGCTTCTCTGTTTTCAGTTTTATAATGTCCACCGCCATCAATTTCTATTATCAATTTTAATTTAGGGCAATAAAAATCTACTATATAGTTTTCAATTCCTTGTTGCCGCCGAAATTTGAGTCCATCTAATTGAGAATTCTTTAGATGATTCCATAATTTGTGTTCCCATAGTGTAGAGCTATTTCTTAATTCTCGTCTTCTACTTTTTTGATCTTTTTTATTTAATTTAATTATTTTCACTTTGAGAGCCCTTTAACCACCCCCTACCCCCTCCTTAAAAAGGAGGGGAATTCAACATCAAATTATTCAGTCAATTTCTTTTCTCTTTGATTCCTTTTCTTTCCGATTTTTCTACTTCCTAAATTATCTGCACAGTGTCCCATCCTTAGAAAGGAGAGGGAATCAAGAACCAATATTTTCTGCATATTGTCCCCTACTTTTCAAGGAGGGGATTAAGGGGTGGTTCATCAAATTTCATAATATTCACTATCCGCCTATAATCTCGAAATCAGTAAAATCGGCATGGTGAAAGATAATCGCCTCCGCCGTTCGCTTGAATCCCTCGCCCTCCTTAGAATGCACTGCGATTATATGCATCACCTCATCAGGCAGGTCATGCCTGAAAGAAAGCCCCACACCCGTGAATGGGTGACGAAGATATTTTCCCTGTTCGCTTTTAACAAATTTATCGCCTTCTTCATCATACTCGAATATCTTTCCAACATCCGCAAGCAGCGCTCCGGCAACGAGGTAATCATGATTAATACTCACTCTGTCAGAATACATCTCAACCAGCTGCGCTTCCATAACGACGCACATTTTGCAGACCGTCCGAACGTGTTCCACAAAACTTATTTTAACATCATCCACAAGCAATGTAAACGGCATTCGTTTCAGTGTGCTGATGTCCCAGTTTTTTTTCGTTAACGCCTCTTCCCAGACTCCAACAACTTTATCTCGTAATTCCACAGATGAAATTTCGCCTAATTCCGGTAAAATGGCAATGATAGCGTCTTTCATATTATTATTTGCTCCTCTTAATCATCAAGGTGTCGTTCCGAAGGACCGTCGTATTCATGGTTCGCCGGGTCTATTTTTCGCATGGGACGCTGACGTTCCTGTTCTTCCGCGGCGTGAGCTACCAAGCCGGGCACACGAGCCATTATGAAAAAGGCATTGGCAAGATTCGTCCAGAAATCCAATTCACATAACACCGCCGCAATTGCTCCGTCCACATTGATAGGTAGTTTTTTGCCTGCTGAAATCTCAAGTTCGGATTGGATAGATCGTATCAATTCAATGAAAGTCCCGGACTGTCCCGCCTCTTCCGCTAATTCAAATAGTCGTTTGGTGCGGGGATCATCGGTATGAATACGATGTCCGAATCCCGACATTCGTTTCTTCGCATTCCGATATTCCTCCACAAGATTTTTCGCCGCTTCCTGAGCAGAGTTTCCGCTGTCCACTTGCGATTTCCCCGCCTGAAGCATCTCCATACAAGCCTCTATCGCTCCGCCGTGGTATTTGTTGATTGCCAGAATACCCGACGCCACAGCGGCGTTCAAGGGAGCGCCTGTGGATGCCGAATTGATCGCTGCTAATGCCGAAGGCGGTGTTACACCGTGGTCTATAGACGATACTAAGATGGCGTCTATCAGCTTACCGACTTCAGGCGTGGGAAGTTCGCCTCTCAAGGCGAGGTACACAGCCTCGGCAAAAGAGATGTTTCCCATGAGCTCGTCCAGCGGATAACCCCGAAGTTTAATTTTATTCGGTTCAATTTCGGTTATCGCTGTTTTCCATTTTTCTTCTGTCATATCAAATTCTCTAAATTATGCTAATGATTTTAGCAATTTATTTGTCGCTTCCGGCAGGTCGCCGAACTCATCAACCACAGTGACACCTACCTCTCTCAGACGTTTTACCTTCCCTGCGTGGGTGCCGCTGTTTCCCTCTACTATGGCTCCCGCATGGCTGAATCGAGTTCCCGATGTGGCGGCTTTTCCGCCTATATACGCAATGAGCGGTTTCGTAAAGTTCCCGCTTTCAATCAAATCGGCAACCTGTTCTTCCTGTGAAGTTCCGATTTCCCCGAACATCACCACCGCTTCGGTCTCACTGTCTGTTTCAAACAGCTCCATCACACTCGGATGTGGCAGTCCCACAATTGGGTCTCCCCCCACATGTACCAGTGTGGATAGTCCGATACCCGACTGACAGAGATAATAGCCGATGGAGGAAGTAATTCCTCCGCTCCGGGAAGCAACGCCCACATTTCCCTTTTTGAACCATTCCCTTGCTGATTTCGCGTTACCGCCTATCATTCCCAAAACCGCTTTATCCACGCTCAATACGCCTAACGTGTTGGGGCCGACGAATTGCGCGCCGTTCGCTTCCGCTGCTCGGGCGATCTCCATCACATCCCACACAGGAACCCTGTCAGGGACAAGAACGATAAGTTTAATTCCCGCATCAATTGCCTCAAGCGCTGCGTTTTTAACTAACGGAGCGGGAACATAAACCACGCTGACATCAAATACGCCGTGCTTTTCCGTTGCTTCTAAAAGAGTATCATAAACCGGAAGCCCTAAAACCTCCTGACCCCCTTTGCCCGGCGTGCAACCAGCCAGAACATTCGTGCCGTATTCCATCATCAGCTTAGTCCGAGCCATTCCCTCACGTCCGGTGATTCCCTGCACTATCACGCTCATCTTTTCGTCAATCAAAATCGCCAATTAATTTACCTCTTCTAATGCTTCAGTCTCTTCTAATTCAGGAAACGGATTCTTCCACTGCCATCCTGTCTTGCCGTTGCTCCGGTAATTTTCCAGTCGTCTGATGGTCAGTTCGGCGAAAATCGGGTCTAATTCAAGAGTATAAACTTTTCGGTTCAATAGTTCTCCCGCTATCAGAGTCGTCCCGGAATGAGCGAAGAAATCAATGACAAGATCGCCTTCGTTCGTTCCTGATTCAATTATACGCTCTATCGCTTTCAGCGGTTTTTGCGCGTAGCAGCCGGGAACATTTTCCTCCATACGATAGAATACCTGCTGAATATCTACCCACACATTTCCCGCTCGAATGTTGTTCGACTTGCTCCGTTGGAGATTTTCTGTCATCTCGCCCTTAACGTTCTTATAATAACCTCGCAATATTTTGGGTATATCCGTGTAAACCGCATCAACATTAAATTACGGCTCACCTTTAATATAATACAGAAGTTCCTGACGAACCCACATCCAGTTCTTCTGAGTGCCGTATCCTCTCTGATTTCGCATTGTGATCAGATTCCGCGACTTAAGTTCCTCAAATTTTCGAAGCAGAATCATAATATCAGGAAGAGGTTGGAAATCGTCCCTCTGATCTGCTCCTGACCATAAGTAAAAATGAGAGTTTTCTCTCATAACCGAGACGACATTTTTTATCCACTTTTCAGAAAACGATAGATATTTGCTCATATCAATTTTTGATAAATTTGCCGTGTTGGCATTACCCACAGCGACATTATATGGCGGGTCATTCACGGCTAAGGTAGCTTTATCACCATTCATAATGCTGTTAACATCATCTATACTCGTCGCATCAAGAACTCCAACTTTGTGTCCCGAAATGCCATCCTCCCAAATTTCACCCATTTTCAATCTACAGAGCGGTAGAATTTTCTCTCGTAAGTCATTCCTGAGATCCAAACGTCCAAGTTTTTCAGAGGTAAATTTCTTCAATTTACTAATCCCTCTATCGGAAGGCTGATATAAGCGCCTTTGTTCCCGTGAAAGTAACATTCCTGTTCGCAGGCTAAGCACTCGGTGCATTTTCCTTTTGCGGCATCTTCATCGCTGATGGCTAATACGGGCAGATTATCTTCAAGTTTTAGTATTTCCGGACCGCACGATTCAATGCAAGGTTTATCTTTGCAATCAAGACAAAGGGCATGGTCGTAAGTTATCTCTCCCGTGAGAGTTTTAAATGAATACGGTTTTTCCGCTTTTGGAGGAACAAACGACGCTCCATTTGCCGATGAATAATCGAAGGAATCCACCAATGCTTTCATCCTGTCGGCACAGAAATCGGCGCTGTCATTTTTCTTGTAGCCCTCGACGGGTGCGGGCAGGTCTGCCGTATAATTTGTAAGTATTTCAATTGCCTTATCTTCCTGATTTCCGCCAAGCCGAATGACAACAGGGATCGAAATATTTTCTTCCCTGAACGCCTTAACTAATCCTCTCGCAGAGTGAAATTGCTCCTGCGATGCAACCCCGGAACCCGATCCGAAATAGCCGACAATATTTTTTTGAGAGAGAATGATTTTCGCTGCTCTGTACACTTTAGACGCGGGAGGATTTCCGCTTGTGTCAACAAAATTAGCGAGTTTGAAACCCTTATTCATAAGAGCGTCCATTGACATCATCGAACCGCCGCCGCCCGCTCCGTGAAATCCCACGTAACGCTCCTCCATTGAAAAACCCTGAGCCATTTGTATAAAATAGAAAGTTCCGCGGTAATCGTCCTTCTCGACATTCCATGCAATCTTATCCAATTCAGAAGGCGGATGATCTAACTCTCTCGCAATTTCAATTCCGAGTTCCGGGTGTTTAAAAACTGCCGAATCGTCTATGGTTATACGGCTATCGGCGGCAATTAATTTATCTTCATCAGTAAGAACAAGCGGGTTTATTTCAGCAGACCGCATTTCATATTTCCGCGCTAAGTTAAATAATTTTACGAGTATTCCCGCTATACGTAATTGCAGTTTTCCGGTTAGTCCTGTCCGTTTCACCAGTTCCCGCGCCTGATAATCCTTTAATCCTTCAATAACGTCAATAGACATTCGTGAGATTTTATCGGGAAATTTTTGCGCTATCTCCTCTATCCCTGTTCCGCCTACGGAAGAAAATATCATGGCGGGTTTTCTTGATTTGTCATCAATCACGATTCCCGCATAAAATTCCTTCTCAATATTCAGCTTCTTTTCTACCAGCACATTTTCAACAACAAAATTTTCTACTTCTTTCCCAAGAATATCAGCTGCTCCGTCCCGAGCCTGTTTCGGAGAATCCGCAAATATTATCCCTCCAAGCCCCGCTCTTCCCGTAGTCCATGCCTGCATCTTGATTACAACGGGAGATTTGAGTTTACTCGCAATCTCCGCTGCTTCGTCGGGACTGCTTGCCAGGGAACCTTCCGGAACTGGAATTCCCGCTTCTTTGAAGAGAACTTTCCCCTGATGTTCATGCAGCTTAGCCACTTCTGTGTCCCCTCTTTGAACCTGTTATAATCAATATTCCGAAAGTGACTTTAAAGCATCGTAAATATCGTCAATATCAGGCAATATCCGCTTTTCAAGGATTGGAGCATAAGGAATCGGAGTGTGCAATGCCGCCACGCGCCCGATAGGCGCATCTAAAAAACTGAATCCTTTATTTGAAACCTGTGCCGCTATTTCGGCGCCGAATCCTTGAAAGATGCTGTCTTCGTGTACTATAAGCAGTCGAGATGTTTTTTCCACCGAAGTTAAGATGGTATCCAGGTCCAGCGGTACGATCGATCGGATATCAATGATCTCTATAGAAGCTCCTGACTCCTGATTAAATTTATCAGCCGCATCAAGAGAACGTTTGACCATCGCGCCGTATGTAACGATGGTTAGATCATTTCCTTCCCTGACAATTTTTGCTTTACCGAATGGAACCAAATAATCTTCATCCGGTTCAGGTGATTTAGCGAACGGCTGACGATAAATCCCCTTATGCTCTAAATATATGACCGGATCTTTACCCCTGATTGCCGTTTTCAGCAGTCCCTTGGCATCCGCCGCATTGGAAGGCATACAAATCTTTATGCCGGGCAGATGCGCGAATATCGCTTCAATGTTCTGACTGTGATAAAGCCCACCGTGAATATATCCACCACATGGAATCCGTATGACAACGGGACATTCCCAGTTGTTATTGGAACGGTACCGCATTGTGGATAGTTCATTCCTTATCTGCATCATTGCAGTCCACACATAATCGGCAAATTGTATCTCCACTACCGGTTTAAAGCCGTTCAAAGCTAAACCGATTGCCACCCCCACAATACTCGCTTCCGCAAGCGGACTGTTGAATACCCTGTCCGACCCGAATTTAGTGGAAAGTCCTTTAGTTACGGTAAATACTCCACCTTTGCCATCCGCTATGTCCTGTCCGAACACTATTATTTTATGGTCGCGGTCCATCTCTTCATGCAAGGCATGGTTGATCGCATCCACTATTACTACAGGCTCGCCTGACGGTTCTGATTTTTCGTATTCAAGTGAATCCGCCTTTCCGCTCTCATCAAAAACGTACTTTACGGCTGTTTCAGCTCCGGCTTCTTCCTTTGTGAACGCAAGTTCTGTGACTCTGGTCGCATCGGCTACGGCAGCGCTGCTTATTGAATCGTCTTGAGATTCTGTCAGCGCTTTTTCCCGTAAAAGGAAATCTTTTAATATGATTATCGGATCTCGCTTACTATCTGAAGAGAGCTCTTCTTCATCGCGATATTTCTTCTGGTCATCCGATGACGAATGAGGCATAAGCCTGACACAATCTGCTTCCACTAACGCAGGTCCATTTCCCCGCCTGACGTTAGCTACTACTTCCTTCATTAGATTATCAGATGATTCGAAATCCGTTCCATCCATTTCATATCTCGTCAGTCCTTCATAACCCTTTGTCATTTCATAGACAGAGCTTCCGGATGTCTGTTCCGATATATGTACTGAAATAGCGTATTTGTTGTTTTCTATAAAGAAAATGACCGGAAGTTTCTCTCGCGATGCCCAATTCAGCGCTTCATGAAAATCACCCTGACTTGTGGTTCCTTCTCCCGAAGAAACATATACGACATTCTCGCTGCCCTGTTTTTTAAGCGACAATGCGACACCCACAGCCTGAAGATATTGTGTTCCCGTCGGACTTGATTGTGAAACTATCTTCAGCTCTTTATGCCCATAATGAGCAGGCATCTGTCTGCCGCCGGAATTCGGATCTTCCGCCCGGCTCGTGAAACACATCATTATCTCTTCCGGTGTCATCCCCAGCCCAAGCACATACGCAATATCCCTGTAATACGGGAATGACCAATCCTCGCCGCCCTTCAAATTCAGCGCTGCCGCAAGCTGCGCCGCTTCATGACCTGCCGCGCCTATATGGAAAAAACCTTTTCCCTGCTTGATCAGATTAAGCATCTTATGGTCGAGCTGCCGTGAAGTGTGCATAAGGGTGTAAGCTTTGATCAGTCTTTCAAAATTATGCTGATTGTCTTGATTAGTTGCCGTATCTGCTTTTGGTTCAAACGCCATCGGTTATCTTTTCTTCGGTATTATAATTTGTGTTGGAAACTGTTTCAGAAATAATCCAATAAGAAGAGTCTTTATTTTCGTTCAGAGTCACTCCGAAAACTTCCGAAAACGCCGACAAATACTCGGGAATCACATTTTCAATTTGCACCGGTTTATCAAGAATTTCAGATATAGAGGATACTGATTTATCTTTAATCCCGCACGGAATGATATTGTCAAAAAGAGTTAGATCGGGAGAAACGTTCAATGCACTGCCGTGCATTGTAATCCATTTGGACATCCTGATACCGATTGAAGCGAGCTTTCTTTCGCCCACCCAAACTCCGGTTAAACCTTTAATTCTCCCGGCATCAATATCAAATCTTCTCAGAGTAAGGACTATCACTTCCTCCAAATCTCTAAGATACCGATGCAGGTCTTTATAATAATGATTCAGATCCAATATCGGATAAATCACCAATTGACCCGGTCCGTGATAGGTAATATCCCCTCCTCTCCCCGAAAAATGCAGGTCGATTCCTTTCGCTTTCAGGTAGTCATCATTCACCAGCAAATTCTCTTTTGAGCCTGCGGAGCCTATTGTATAAGTGTGAGGATGCTCCACAGTTAGCAGAAAATCATCATCAAAGCCATCCTTTTTCAAATCCATAAGACGAGATTGCAAATTCAGGGCTTTCAGATACGATTGGTATCCCAGCCTGATGTGTTCAATTGACCTGTCCGAATTAGATATTAAGCGCTTCACCGTAGGCCTCTCCGGCTGCCTCAGGAATCGACTCGCCAAGTGTGGGATGAGCGTGAATCGTTTCCAATATAGATTCGTAGGTGGCGCCGTGCGTTCTTGCCATTACCAATTCCCCGATCATCTCAGTCGCGTCCTCTCCCACAATATGAGCGCCGAGAAGCTCTCCGTCTTCTTTGTTAAATACCAGCTTGACCATACCTTCGCTATTTCCAAGAGCGAGCGCCTTACCGTTCGCTCTGAAAGGGAAACGGCCCACATTGACCGCCAATCCTTTTTCAAGCGCTGCTTTTTCCGTCAATCCAAAACTCGCAACTTGCGGTTGGCAATAAGTGCATCCGGGTATCGCATTGTAATCTATGCCGCTTTCCCGATTGCCCGCAATTAATTCCGCCACTGCAACCCCTTCCGCCGATGCTACATGAGCCAATAACGGAGGCCCGATAACATCTCCGATTGCCCATACTCCTTTGCGTGAAGTTTGGCACTGACTGTCAGCTTCAATGAACTGACCGTTATTTTCCACACCTGCTTCTTCCAATCCTATATCCTCAATATTTCCCCTCACGCCTACGGCGTTCAGGACAATCGCTGCCGAAATTGATTCCTCTTGCCCCTCTTTTTCGATAATGATATTCAATCCGCCGTCAGTTTTTTCTACTTTTTTTACCGCTGTGGAAGTTCTAACTTTCATCCCCATTTTCATAAAACTCTTTTCAACTGTTTGAGCTATTTCTTCATCTTCAACCGGCAGAAGTTGCGGCATCATTTCAATTATGGTGACATCCGCTCCAAAAGTGGAGAAAAAGTAGGCAAACTCAACACCTATGGCGCCACCGCCGATTATCGCAATGCTTTCAGGAATGGACTCAAGAGTCATTGCCGTCCTGCTTGTGATAATCTGCTTTTCGTCCACATCAATACCCGGTATGGTTATCGGTCGTGCGCCCGTAGCTAAAATAATATTCTTACTTTTAAGCAGGTCTCCATTGGATAAAACCAGATCAGCATCGGCATTCAGCGAACCACGCGCTTCAAAAACAGTCACATCGTTCTTTTTCATAAGAAATCCTACACCTTTGCTTAGACGTTGCGCGGTTTGCCGGCTGCGTTTGACGATACTCTGCATATCAAAAGCCGGTGCGTCCGTTATTATGCCGAATTTGGAAGCGTGACTTATTTCGTTATATAATTCCGCGCTTTTCAGCAGCGCTTTCGTGGGAATGCAACCCCAATTCAGACATATTCCGCCGAGATGTTTATCCTCCACCAATGCTGTATTCATCCCTAATTGTCTTGCTCTGATAGCGGCGATATATCCTCCCGGTCCACCTCCTAAAACCACCAAATCAAAATTATGCTCCGCCATCTGTTATCTCTTCCTACGGATTAAGTACTATTTTTCCAAATTGTTTGCGCAGTTCCATACGCTTATGCGCCTCTGCCGTGTCTTTAAGATCGAACACTTTGTCGATTATCGGCTTCAGGGCGCCCGAGCTTATATATCTGATTATGTCGTGAAGTTCCGACAGGTACCCCATATAGGAGCCGAGTATTGAAATCTGATTGCTGAAAATTCTACGAAGCTCCAATTCGGCAACGGGACCTGTAGTAGCTCCGCAAGTCACCAGCCGACCACCTTTTTTGAGTGACCTGACGCTGTTTTTCCACGTTGCCGGACCTATATGCTCAATCACAATATCAACTCCTTCGCCGTCCGTATCATCTCTTACGGATTTAAGAAAATCTTCCGAGTCGTAATTAATTGTAACGTCAGCTCCAATTTCCTTAGCTTTTTCCAATTTTTCATCTGAGGAGGAGGTAGTATATACACGGGCACAGAATAATCTGGCAATTTGTATCGCTGCCATTCCAACTCCGCTTCCCGCTGCATGCACCAAAACCTTATCCCCTTCTTTAACCTTGCCTAAGCTAACTAACATATGCCACGCAGTGAGAAAAACTAATGGGAAAGCAGCCGATTCATTGAAATCCAAGTTTTCGGGTTTTGGTATTACGTTTCTCTCCGGGACTGAGATATACTCCGCATTGCCACCGTCGAGCATTGTACCAAAAGCAGAATATGAATCGCAGAGCGTTTGCCTTCCCGATAAGCACATCTCGCAGGTTCCGCAAAAATATGCCGGATAAAGTATAACCTCATCCCCACTCTGAACCGCCGTAACTCCTTCTCCCACTTCAGCAACAATTCCTGAAATATCGGAGCCGGGAATCCGCGGCAGATGAAAATCCGCATTAGGGAGTCCCTGTCGAACCCAAATGTCAAGATGGTTTAGTGCGCAGGCTTTTACCTTCACAATCACATTTCCCGGGGAGATAAGCGGCTCCGGGGCGTCCTCGTAAACCAGCTTCTCGATACCGCCATGCTCATGGATTCGAATAGATTTCATTGTGTGTTAATTTATGCGGAAAACCTGATAAAATTCAATCTTATTCAGATTAAAATAAAAAACGGTTCCTGAATTCAAGAACCGTTTTAAAATTTCATTTTGATTTGCTCAGGCCGCGAATGAAGAACCACACCCACATGTTTTTGAGGCATTGGGATTCATAAATACGAATCCTTTTCCATTTAATCCGCCGGAGTAATCAAGTGTTAGTCCCCTCAGATAAAAATAGCTTTTCAGGTCAACAAATATCCTAAGACCGCTGCTTTTATAGATTTTGGAACCCTCATCAGGATTGTTTTCAAATGTGAGCTCATATTGAAGACCCGAGCAGCCTCCGCCTTTTACTCCAACTTTCAGACCAAATCCGGCCTTACCATCCTTAGTCATCAGGTCATTCAAGTATATTGCGGCATCTTCCGTCACGCTTACCCCGGTAGCAATTGTGCTTTCCGCATCTATAAGACTTGTATCCAATTCGCCTTGCATAACATTACCTTTCTACTTTTTCCCTACGTTGAATAATATCATAAATTAAGGGGAAACGCAAGAGATATTTAGCTTTTATCGCTCTATTCCTAGCTTGTAAAGATAGTGATATAAGTTGCTTGTGGACACACCAAGATGCTTTGCAACAGCTGCCTTATCCCATTCATACAGTCTTAATATCTGCAAAATGTATTCTTTCTGGAAATCATTTGTGGCTTCTTTAAGGTTTTTTCCTGAATACTTCAGCGCGTATGCCGAAGGTTCATCTATCCCTAAGTCTAACAGCTCAATCAATTTACTCATACTCTGTTTCACCTGCTCATTGAGATCATAAACCGGATGTGGTTTGATACCCAATTTATCCGTGTATTTCGCTTCTTGAAATTCCACCATCTTATTCACGTTTTCAAGAATTTGGCAAAATTCCCAACTGCCCGGAAATTCCGCTCCTGATTCCTCCTGATATTTAAGCCGCAAATTATAGGACTGACGCAAAATACTTTTCGCCTCGGCGTACTTCTCCACATTATTATAATGCCGGCCTAACAGATCGAGAGAGTTAATCATCTCCTCCTTCTCTCCGGTGATTTCAGCAAGCTTGCACAGCTCTTCAAATGCGACTTCCGCTTTTTCGTCGGAGCCTACAAGGGTATAAGAGTGTGCCAACAATCTCATTCTGTCTAAAGTATCAAATGGACTTGTTCTGTCCTGTAGAGAGAATTCCAGTGCTTCGGAAGCTGACCGATATTTCCCGATGGCGATAAAACTCTCCCCTTTTGATGCCGAAATTCTGGCTATATAATTCTCCAGCATTATTTCTTTTGAATAATCGTATGCCTTTTCAAGAATTTTCAGCGCTTTTTCATGCTCATTCTGTTCCTGATATACACGGGCGACATCTTCAATGGGCGGAATAGCCGCTTCGATATTCTTATCAGATTCATATAATTTCGCTGCCGCTTCCAATTTCTTAATAGCCTCTGCATATGTTCCCGCATCGAAATATGATAAACCGAGATAGTGAAGTGTGGAGCTTTTCAGAGTATTATCCATTTTACTTTTAAGAAGTTTTGAAAATATTTCGATGGCCTCTTTTAACTTGCCGTTCATATAATATGCAAGACCGAGAGAATTTTGTAATGGCAATTCATGCTCGGCGCCTGCCGCTCCACCCACAGAAGATGTTAAAATAATAAGCGAAAGTTCAATATCATTGTTATCAATTAATTTATCTCCGAGCCTGAACAGCATTTCAGATTGAATCTTCCCTTTTGCCTTATCTATGGCATCTGCAAGCTCTTCCTGTGAACATTTCTTGCCCACCAGCTTCAGTTCAGCAGCCCGTTCAATCAGAGCGGACAATTGATCGGGCCTTAATCCGGCTAAACTTTCGTTTATATTTAAAGCTTTTTTATCTGTCATAGAGTTAAAACCGCACTGTTTTTGCAATATTTTAGTATAATATTGCAAATAATTTAACTTAAAGGGATAATAAATTCAATATTATTAAATTCTTCTATACGCTTGATTTAATCGCCGGCATAAAGTTATCTTCCCTGAATATGTGTTCATCAATAATCAATACTCATTCCCAAATTAGTTGACTGAAGCGAAGTATACTTCATTTAATCCCTCAACGGGAACTCCCGTTGGCGACGTGCCTCTCTCCAATGAAGCAGAAATAAATGCCGCAATAGAACGGGCGAACGAAGCATTTCTTTTATGGAAATCTGTTTCTATCCGAGATCGTTTAAAATACTTGCAAAAAGCGCAAGATTGGCTGTTGGAAAATTTTGAGGAGGTCGCGAAAACTATAGCGACTGAACAGGGAAAACCATTTACCGAAGCATTAGGCATGGAACTGATTCCCGCTCTCGATTATATGAAATTTTTAAGAAAAAACGCTAAGAAAATTCTCAGCGAAATCAAACCTGAATATCATCAACCTCTATTTGCCCATAAAAAAGGTAGGATAATTTTTGAGCCGATAGGTACTATCTTAAGTATTTCGCCCTGGAATTACCCTTTTGTAATACCTCTTATTGATATTGCAAGCACTGTCATATGCGGCAATACAATTGTCCTGAAACCCGCACTGCAAACTATTTTCACGGCGTTTAAACTAAAAGAGATGTTTGAATACGCGGACTTTCCAGAAGGAGTTATAAATATATTAGCCGTTTCAGATTCAAATGCTCCGCTTATGACACAGCACAAGGGAATAGGCAAAATAATTTTTACGGGAAGTGTGGAAACCGGCAAGAAAATTATGGCTTCGGCGGCGCAAAACCTCACTCCTGTTATACTCGAACTTAGCGGTAAAGACGCTGCGATAGTCTGCAATGATGCGAATTTAGATCGAACCGTGAAAGGCATAGTTTGGGGAGCATTTTGTAATGCAGGGCAAACTTGCGTCGGAATTGAGAGAGTATATGTCCAAAAAGAAATTTCCGAAAAATTCATTCTATCTTTGATAAGGGAAGTTGATACGCTTAAAATGGGCGACCCGCTTGATAGCGATACAGATATTGGTCCAATGACGCAGAAAGAACAAATTCAGATCGTATCCGGGCATTTGGAAGACGCTGTCGCGAAAGGAGCAAAGGTTGTTTGCGGAGGCGGAAACTCTGTCAGCGATGGTTCCGACCTTTATTTCCCGCCCACGGTTCTCATAAACGTTGATCATTCGATGTTAGTGATGAATGAAGAGACGTTTGGGCCGTTATTACCGGTTATGGTAGTTGAAACTGTTGAGGAAGCGATAAAGCTTGCCAATGATTCAATTTACGGTCTTGCCGCCAGCGGCTGGACACAGAGTCGCAAAACCGCTAAAAAAATACAGGATGGAATAACCGCCGGACAGGTAACTATAAACGATTCAGTTTACGGGTTTGGCGAACCCGGCGCTCCCTGGGGAGGGGTCAAGCAAAGCGGATTCGGTAAAATTCATTCGAGATTCGGATTAACCGAGCTGGTCAATATGAAATTCGCGGACTTTGATCCTCTTAAAAATCCAGCGCAGCTTTGGTGGTATCCGTATAACAAGGAATTGAAGGATTTTTATAGGAAAGTTACCCTTGCTCTTTATTCTTATAACCTTGGAACAAAATTGCGCAGCATCCTGTCACTGATGATGTTCAGAAGATTCTGGGAGCGAATATCGCTTGCTTCATTGCTCTTGAGAATAAAAAAACTTTTTTAGCTTATGCGCTCTTCCAGTTCTCTTTTTTTCCTCCTACCGGATAATCGCCGTAATGCGTCGTCAGGAGCAATGGCGATCACGGTTCCAAAAACGATGATCAATCCACCGATCCATATCCAGCGAACAAGAGGATTAATGTAAGCCTTAATAGTAGCGCCATCCTCATCCCAACCTGCAAGAATCAGATAAAGATCTTCCGCAAAAGTGGAATAGATTACAACTTCTGTACTAGGTTGATCCTGGCGAGGATAAAATCGTTTTTCAGGTCTCATAGTTGTAATAAATTTGCCATCTCGTCTAATTTCAAGATTAGCTATCGCTACATCATAACTGGGTGTTTTATCAAAGAAAAATGTATCAAATTTAATATCATAATGTTTTAATTTGACTGATTCCCCTTCCTGAAGGTAGAATTGTTTTTCAAATTGGAACGAACCTGAACCTACAAATCCGAAAAAGATTGATACCATCCCAAAATGGACTATATATCCGCCATAGCGTCTTTTGTTCTTGCCCACAAGCTCATTAAACGCTTGTAAGGTTTTTTCTCCTGTCATCCGCATTCTCGCAGCTGTACCGTTCCAAAACTCAAGGACAAGGGTATAAAAAGTGAAGAACAGAAAGGTGAATCCCATAATAGTATAAAAACCCCTTAATCCGACTGCTATCTGGACAATTACGAGGACTCCTGAAAATATGGATGGATACAAAAATGCCTTCCTGAATTTTGATAACGTCATTTTTCTCCAGGATATCATTGTGCACAATCCCGTGAGAAGAATTAACCCTAAACCGATCGGCACAGTGATCTGATTGAAAAATGGCGCGCTGACCGTAACCTGCACTCCTTTCACTAATTCAGAGACTAACGGAAAGATAGTACCCCAGAAAACCGCGAATGCTGCTCCTACCAAAAGGAGATTATTGAATAGGAAAGTACTTTCTCTTGATACCAGAGACTCAAGCTGACTTTCGCTTTTAAGAGAATCTAACCTCATAAATAAGAGCCCGAAACTTGCCACGGTCATGAACGCTAAAAAGGAGAAGAACATCGGACCTATAGGAGATTCCGTAAAGGAATGAACAGATGATAAGATTCCGCTTCGGGTTAAAAATGTTCCGAAAATTGTTAACAGGAATGTCAGGATAATCAACACCATATTCCATATCTTTAACATCCCTTTCTTTTCCTGTATCATTACGGAATGAAGGAATGCCGTCCCGGTAAACCAGGGTAAAATGGCAGCGTTCTCTACCGGATCCCATGCCCAATAACCGCCCCAGCCGAGTTCAACATACGCCCACTTCATACCGAGTATATTACCTATAGTTAGAAACAACCAGGCTGTCATGGTTGACCTTCTAATCGCCCTGATCCAGTCGGTTCCCATATGTCTGGTGGCCATCGCTCCAATAGCGAATGCGAAAGGAATAACAAAGCCCACATACCCCAAATAGAGCATCACAGGGTGGATCGCCATATATGGATTCTGTAGCAACGGATTAAGTCCGTTTCCTTCAACAGGAGTAAAATCCAATCGTACAAATGGATCTGCCATTGTGACCAGCATTAGATGAAAAAATATCGAAACGACCATTGTCGTTCCCACAACCCAGGGCATCAATCGCCTCTGTTTATACCGATAAAGAACCACAACAACCGACGTGTAAATTCCCAGAAGGAAGAGCCAGAAGAGTAAAGACCCTGCTTGACCTCCCCATAGAGCCGCAATTTTGTAAATGACCGGAAGAGGCCGGCTTGTATATTTTGCTACGTATTCTACATTGAAATCACTTGTGAGCATCAGATATTCCAATGAAAAAACTGCAAGAGTTGTCAATCCTAAAACAGCCAGAACGGCGTTTTCTCCGCTCCTAACTAATTCAGGACGCTCTAATTTTACACCAAAATAAACTAATATTATCGCTCCCACTGATAACAGCAAACCAAGTTGTAATGCGAAGTGTCCTAGGTCTGTCATCAATTCATTCCTTTCTGGTAAATATTCATCAGCTTAAAAAATCTAATAGTAATCGGACTCCTACACCTGTAGGTCCTTTTGGAGAATAGGGTAGTGATTTGGAAATATACGCGGTTCCCGCTATATCGAGGTGCGCCCACGGGACATCTCCCACAAATTTTTCTAATAGTGCGGCTGCGGTTATTGCTCCACCACCTTTACTCCCTATATTTTTCATATCTGCAATATCACTTTTTATCTGATCTCGATATTCGTCCCACAATGGCAGCTCCCAAATTCTTTCACCCGTAGATTCACCCGAACTGACGAGCTTCTTTGTGAGTTCTGCATTATTGGCTATTATTGCGGATGCGTGAGAACTTAAAGCTACCACGACAGAACCGGTGAGTGTAGCCAAATCGATAATTGTAGAGGGATTAAAATTCTTTACAGCATAAGCAAGAGAATCGGCAAGCACCAATCGGCCTTCGGCGTCTGTATTAATAATCTCTATAGTTTTTCCTGAATACGTCTTTACGATGTCACCCGGTTTTAAAGCCGTGCCACTCGGTAAATTTTCCGTAGCAGGAATCACACCTATAACATTTTCTTTAATATCGAGGCTAATCAGGCCGTGAAACACTCCCAATACTGCCGCGGCGCCTGACATATCATATTTCATTTCTTCCATACTCGCGGAAGGTTTAATGCTTATTCCGCCACTGTCGAAAGTTATTCCCTTTCCGACAAGAACGATGGGCTTACGTTTGGGCGAAGCGCCTTTATATTCGAGAATAATAAACCTTGGCGGCTCCTGACTTCCCCGGGAAACTCCTACGATTGCTCCCATTTTCAGCTTTTTAATTTTTGCTCTGTCAAAAACCGTTACTTTTATCCGTGATGATTTCCGGGCAATATTACGTGCCTGTAACGCAAGAAATGTCGGTGTTGCGGTGCTTCCGGGTTCTATCTGAAGGTTACGGGCGAACATTGCGCTCTCGGCAAATATCTTTCCGGTTTTGACTGCACGTTTTAGAGAATTAGCTACAGAACCTTTGAGTTTTATTAGGTCCAACGAGCTGATTTGAACGCTGTTATTATCACTCTCTTTTGAGGTTTTATATTTATTAAACTCGTAGCCTGATAAGATAAATCCCTCTACTTGCGCTTTCGCAGTCTCTGATTCATTATCAGCCCCGAAAATCGTCATTGCGACTTTTTTCTGTTGAGAGCTGCCAAGCGAGCTTCTGGAAATTCCTGCCGCCTGTCTCGCTTTCTCTTCATTCCAATCTGAACTATCTCCAAGTCCCACAACAATAATTATTCGAAGTTTCGATTGTATGGGCCCTCTAAGAGTTACCGTCTTGGACCAATCACCCTTAAATTTTTCTTCATCAACAATGTTGGCAATTTGAGAGCCAATTTTATCGGGAAGGGATTTCGTCCATGCAGGGAGCTTTTCCCCTTTGAATAAACCTAATACCAGCGTGCCGTCAATTTGTTTTAAAAAACTTTCAGTCCTTACGCTAACTTTCATCCAATCCTCTAATCTAAAGCACTTCGCTTAACGGTCTTGCTCTTGTCTCCGATGTAATCTGCTCCTGTATTTTCATAACCGCGTGAATCAGTCCCTCAGGACGCGGTGGACAGCCCGGAACGTAAACGTCAACCGGAATAAACTGGTCAATTCCCTGAACTAAAGTATAGGTATCGAATACGCCTCCGCTTGAGGCACAGGCTCCCATTGATATAACCCATTTCGGTTCGGGCATTTGCTCATATATTTTTATTAATACCGGCATCATTTTGATTGACACCCTTCCGGCAACTATCATCAAATCGGATTGTCGGGGTGAAAATTTAATCGCTTCGGCTCCGAACCTTGCAAGATCATATCTTGCAGAAAGAGTTGCCATAAGCTCGATAGCGCAACATGCCGTTCCGAACGGCATCGGCCATAAAGAATTTTTTCTCGACCACGAGACAAAATCCTTAATCCGCGTAGTTATGATATTGTCTTTAATCTCCCCCTGCAAATTGTCTTCTATCATCAGCTCTCTGTCTTTCTTCTTATATTCAAGATATAGAATCTATCTGTCTTCTTCAAAAAACTCAACAAATTCTTCTTTCAAATGGGCAACTTTGTCCATTATAAGTTCAGGAGTTATCTTACCCATTGAAATAAGTTCATCCAATGCCACTTCCGCCATTCTTACTTTATTTCTGTTGGGGCTGGAAATTACTACAGCATCCGAAAATTGAGATATGACAAGCTTTGCGCCTGTTGTTGATTCAAATGTTCTAATATTTCTGCCACTTGAACCAATTACCCAACTTTTTATTTCCGCGCGCGGAAGCATAAATACCGAAAACGAAAGATCGGTTCCGGATTCCTCTGCGTGTTTCCTCAATGACTCTTCAATCAATTCTGACATTTCTTCGTTTATTGTTTTTCGGGATTCTTCTTCAATCTGCTCCTTTAACCGCGCCATTTCGGACTCAAGCTGTTTTTTGAGATTGTTCATTAAATTCTTTTTGGCTTTCTCTTTCGACAACCCGGATATCTTCGATAATATTTCTGTCTCTTCGGATATCAGTTTATCCAATTCAGCTTTCTTGTCGGAAATAATTTTTTCCTGTTGCTTTAGTACTCCCTTTCGCTGGCCAAGATTTCTTTCTCTCTTCTTCAGATCTCTTTCTTTTCGCTGTAAGCTGCTCTGCGACGGCCCGCTGTTGTATCCGGATTTTTGCGCATTATAGTTGTTTCCATTTTTTGCGTTCGCCGTAACACTTCTAATTTTTATCGCTGCCAAGATGATAGTAGCTACGACTATCGCCAATGACCCTAACATCACGTAAAGCGTTAATTGTTCCGTCATATCTTACTCTCCCATAAAGATCAGTGTAGGGTGTGAAATTATTCATAGATTTAATTTTCCCCATACGATCTTTTTTTATGGTAGCGAACGACAATACTGAAAAATATTCATATTGATTTTTAGGTTCAATTGTCATTGTCTTTTCGCTATCAGTTTTAAGTTATACATATATTTTAAGTCTGATTCCGTTAATTCATCCTACTTAATTGTTCTTAAATTCTTCCGGATATTCGATTACTTTCCGACCTGAGAATCCGGAATTAATATCGTGGTACCACGTTATTTCTTTCTCACCCTGTCTCCAGCAGAGAAAAACTTTTTTACCTTTATACACGGAAATAAAATCCACTAAACCGGCCTCAGGGTCCTTCAATTGACAACCCAGATCTCTAACTTGCATAATGAGATTTTCAAGTTCAGCGGCAGTAGCTTTAAGAATTCTTTCTTTTTTACTAAGTTCTTCCTTTCTGTATTCATCTACTTCTATAATTTTCCTTAATTCTATAACCTCGTTATTAAGCTTAAGAAAATTATTTTTTCTATCCCGAAACTCGTCTATCATTACAGACAGATCCGGTATTAACTCGCTGGCATCTTGCACACTGAACAATTTTTTTGTTCCGTACAAGCTCATATATTTACCTCCTCTCCAGCAATAAATCCTTTGTCACTATTAATTACTTCTGTTGCTACGATAAAAGGGTCGTGCCCATAAAACAATATCCAGTTCTCTTCAACTGCTTGAGAAAGCACCCTTTCTTTTTCCTCCATAGTTTTAAGAGGTTCCAGGTCATAACTCATTAAAAACGGAACGGGCAGATGTGATGATGTCGGGACCAGGTCTGCTATGTACAATAAAACTCGTTCTCCGCCGCTGATCTTGATCAACATCTGACCGGGAGTATGCCCATTCACAACTATCGTTTCTATTCCTGCAAATAGCTCTCCTTCATTTTGAACGAGCTCCAGCTGACCGTTAGTCTTTAGTAATTCGTAATTCTCATGAAAATAGCTCGCCTTGTCACGCGGCGTAGGGTTGAACGCCGTATCCCACTGTGTCTGGTGAATGAAGTAAGTCGCATTTGGAAACGTAGCCGATAATACTCCTTCGCCGTTCAGTCTTGTCGCTCCGCCAGTATGATCGAAATGCAGATGTGTAAGCACTATGTGAGTTATATCTTCTCTATTCAAACCTGCTTTAGAGAGAGAAGATTCTAATGAAGACTGAGAATAATCTATGGAATATATCCCCTTTAACTTATCGTTAAATTTATCTCCGGCGCCGCACTCAACAAGTAAATTCATTCCCTTGCCTTGAATTAACATCGCTCGCATTGCAAGTGTGATTCTGTTCCGGTCGTCCGCGGGATTGGTTTTTTCCCAGATAGTCTTAGGTATGACCCCGAACATTGCTCCGCCGTCAAGTCCTAAAGTTCCGCACTCTATTGGGTTTATTTTATAATCGCCTAATTGCATTAGCTTATACGCTCGTTCGCCGAAGAACAGATAATTGGATAGGAAGCTGATGATTTAAAGACGCACTTATCCGTATGGAAAGATTCTCTCGATTCACTATGAGAATTTTTCCCGCTTACCCGGAATGAAAATTCCGCTATGAATTTAAAACGTTTTTTACACAGCCCCATGAAGCGCTTTCATAGATGCTCCACGCTGCGCCGTTTTCATTGGTTGGTTATTTATTGTGAGATCAAACTGTCTAAGAAGCTTGTCTTTGTCCCAAATCATCTCAGAACGAGTATAAGAAACTAAATCGTCAATGTAGGTTAATTCTATTGCATCCTCCGGGCATGCTTCTTCGCACATCCCGCAGTAAATACACCTTAACATATTGATCTCAAACTTTTCGGGAACTCTTTCCCTGTCCATCCATTCAGACGGCGAAGGTGAAATTGTTATACAGTTAGCGGGGCAAGCTGTAGAGCACATTTCACATGCGACACACTTTATCCTCCCCTTACTGTCTTTATTTAACCTGTGCGCCCCTCTGTAGCCCGGATGATGTTTCACTGTTTCCTCAGGATATTGTATCGTGAAACGACTCCCCATCAGGTGCCTGAAAGTAAGCGCCAAACCTTGTAATATTGCCGGTATATAAAATTTATCCAAAACAGATTTTGGTCTGTGTACAATCATCTGTTGTAATTATTTCCTTTCATAAATTCTTCGGCATAAATATACCATACATCGTTCTCGTTGTCAACAAAAGTCGAATCCGGAGATAGGTTAAGATCAAATGGCTGTTGAAAGATGTTTTTTGGTTGTCAATCAGCGAGAAGTGGGCACAACAGGACTCGAACCTGTGACATCCGCCTTGTAAGGGCGGCGCTCTAAACCAACTGAGCTATGCGCCCGGTAAGATTAGTTTACTGAATTGCAAACTTAATTTCAATAGTCAGTTTAATTAGATGGCATATGAGATATAACACTGCTGTCTCAAATGCTAATTGTCAGAAGCTCCCGTTATTCTAAGATTTGGGACGTTGGTGGGCGTGTAAAAAATGGTCTTATTTCAATTTTTCAATTAGTGACTGAAATTTAGGATGGTCTCGAAGCGGATCCAAATCGGAATCGTTTTCTATCCATTCTACATGATCAAAACCGCCATCAACTGCTTTCTCTAACAATTCAATTGCTTCATCTATCTTACCAAGCAAGGAATAACTACATGCGACATTATATAGGACTCCAACATCTTCCGGTTCTAATTCAAGCGCTTTACTAGACCATTCCAGTCCCAATTTTTTATTTCCGATTTTAATGTGTACGGACGCACCCAAATAAAGAGCACGGACGTCATCAGGATTAAGCTCTAAGTGGTGCCCTACTCTCTTTAAGCTCTCTGATTCAGCCTCAATCGCTTTTTCAATATCACCAAGACCTCTGAGAACAGAACCAAGAAAATTTAATGCTTGATAATCTTCGGGCAATAGAACACTTGCTTTCTCAAATAATTGTGAAGCTTCTTCTAATTTGCCTTGAACCAAGCAAGTCCGGCCATAAAAATAGTATGCTTCATATAATTTAGGATTAATTCCAATTGCTGTTCTAAATTCACTTTCTGCTTCGATATACTTTTTATTGATAGATGCCGCATATCCCCTTGACACATGAGTTTCTGCCAAATCAGGTCCAAGCTCTATCGATCTTTGGCTCGCTTCCTCGGCTTTAATTAGATTTTCTTGCTTGCTCTCGTGATAAAGATAAAGCCAACAGTGGCATTCAGCTATGCTTGCATATGCAATCGCATAATTGGGATCGATTTCAATCGCACGAAAAAGCATTTTCAATGCATAATTAAAATTTTTCTTTGTTAAACTATGCATAAATTTTCGAGCACGAAGATAGAAATCATAAGCTTTAACGTCTACCGATGGCTTATTTTTGATTAAGTTCTTCTCATTATCACTGAGAATCACCTCCAACGCTTGTATGATGTTTTCGGTGATTTCATCTTGAATTTCAAAGACCTCTTCTAATTCTTTATCGTATCTCTCGGACCATAGATGATAGCCGTCTTCCACATTGATAAGCTGGGCCGTTACCCGAAGTTTTTTGCCTTGTCTTCGCACACTGCCCTCAAGAATCGTATCTACATTGAGCTTCTCACCTATCTCACGGATATCATCGTTCCTTTCTTTAAATGAGAATGAAGATGTCCTTGAAGCGACCCTTAAATCTTGAATCTTAGTTAAGGCATTTATGATCTCTTCAGCTAACCCGTCCCCAAAATATTCATTTTCCGGATCAGAACTCATATTTACGAAGGGCAATACAGCAATTGATCTACCACCAGAATCAATATTTTGACTCATCGTTGGTGACATTTTTTTATCTTGAAGAATTAATGAATAAATTTTAATTGGCCGTGCAACATTCTTCAGAACCCTTTCCCCTAATAAATGAGCTTCCAATTCAGATTGATTCCGAATGTCATCATAAACTCTTTCAGAAATACACACGCCGCCTGCTTCAGCAAGAGGCTCTATCCTTGATGCAACATTGACACCATCCCCATAAACTTCTTCTCCTTCAACCATTACGTCTCCGACATGAATACCGATACGTAGTGATATTTCGTCTTCTAACTTAAAGACATGCTGAATCTCAAGAGCAGCATTCACAGCTTCTATGGCGCTGTCGAAACGGCAGAACGTT
Source organism: Candidatus Neomarinimicrobiota bacterium (assembly GCA_022573815.1). NCBI lineage: Bacteria > Pseudomonadati > Fidelibacterota > Fidelibacterota bacterium. The sequence goes on along the minus strand of JACZTG010000003.1, from coordinate 573 downwards.
CCGTCACCTACATACTGTATTATCTCACCGCCGTGCTTATCGACATGAGGCTTGACCAAATCACGGTGTCTTTTGATCAATCCTCTCGCTTTGCCTTCATCCTTCTGCATAAGAGCTGTATAGCCCACCATGTCCATGAACATTATTGCGGCGAGTTTGCGTTTGGGCTCAGAGTGCATAATTCTTATATCTTCCCATTATTGTATGGTGGAATTAAGTATGAAAGTTACTCGATCGGATGAAATCTCGCAAGATAAATGATTACCGATTTAATCGTTAATAGGAGTTTTGATATACCTTTTTGGGACACTAAAAATGTGTCTCATAAATGTTCGTTTTTAGCACTATCATTAGGTAATACCAAACCCGGTCAAGATTAATCCACTGCCGTTACCCAAACCGTCCCGAATTCTAATTTATTTTTTTATTTATTTGCTTCCTCAATGTTCTGAGCGTTTACGACTGCTATCGCAGTCATATTCACCACATCTTTAACTTCGGATGAACCGATTTGCAATACATGAACAGGTTTTTCCAACCCGACAAGTATCGGACCGACAGCTTCCGCTCCTC